>NZ_DLJW01000034.1:38782-60425 GCF_002477705.1 Stenotrophomonas sp. UBA7606
GCTGATGGAGCCGAGGCCGGCCTACTGTAGTGCCGAGCCATGCTCGGCAAGGGCTCTACCGGTAACGCCCCTGCCGAGCATGGCTCGGCACTACGCTCTTGCCCCCTCCCTTTCCCGCAGCGAAGGGGAGGGCCGGGGAGGGGTGAGCTTTTGACTGGCTGATGGAGCCGAGGCCGGTGACTGCAGTGCCGAGCCATGCTCGGCAAGGGCTCTATCGGTAACGCCTCTGCCGAGCATGGCTCGGCACTACGCTCTTGCCCCCTCCCTTTCGCGCAGCGAAGGGGAGGGCCTGGGGGAGTTTTTGGCTGGCTGATGGCACCGAGGCCGGTGACGCCTGTGCCGAGCATGGCTCGGCACTACCCATCAGCGATAGGGCCCGGGCCCGCGCCACAGCAGTTCGCCGTAGCGGTAGACATACATCACGATCACGAACTCACGTGCATCGCCGATGTCCTGCAGTTCCGGTGAACCGGCCTGCAGCATGCGGCACTTGCTGGAGCCACGCCGCAACGCTACTTCCGCCGGGCAGACCATCAGGTAGGTGGTGCCCGGCAGAGGGATGGAGAGTTCCTTCTTGCCGTTGACCTCCTTGGCCCCGTCCATCCACCTGCGCAGCTTTTCCTCGCTGAGCAGGTCATAGATGATCTGGTAGCCGCCGACTTCCATGGCCGGTTCGCCGGCACTGCGATCAATGCGGCGGCCGCTGTCATTGCCTTGCCCGGCCGAGCGGCCGTAGTCGTCCGGTGCCGTGGCCCTGTCCAGCGAGCCGGGCGGGCGACCGGTCCAGGTCTGCGGACGGCGCGGTACATTCTCTGCCGGGCTGGCGGCCTGCGCCGCTGCGGGCGGGGCCTGTTCCTGTGCGGGCGTCGGGTCCTGTTCCGGCTCCGGGGCGCTGGGTGGTTCGATGTAGCGCGCCTGCGGCACCGGCTTGCGCTCCTCGCTGCGGCGCTGGGTGGTCGCTTTGGGGTGGGTGCGCGGGGTCTGGGGGGCCTTGGTTTGTGGCGGCGTGTCGCTGGGACGGGTGGACGGGGGGGCCTCGCCGAGAAAATCGACCTTGACCCGGCCACCGCCGGAGGCACCTTGCGGTGCGGCCACTACCGGCGGATTGGAGCGCAGCAGGAGCAGCAACATCAACAGGTGCAGCAGTACCGTGACCAGCACCGCGACCCCGCGGTCGCGACGTTCATGCCAGAGCTTGAGATTGAACCGCGTCGGGGAAGTGGAGGTGCTGGTCATGCCGCGTTCGGGGCCGGAGGGTTGCTGCCCTTGTACGGAAGTCACACCGTGCCACCGATAGGGAAGCGGCCATGGTAACGCCTGCATCGTGTCGGCATGTGCCGCGCGTGTTTCCGGATCGCCGGGTGAGGTGCGCGACGGGACAGTTGCACCGGATCCTGAAGGCAGTTGGTCTGTATCCGTATCGAAGGTAACCGTGGGCGGTATTACCGTGTGGGCGGGCTATGATGCGCGTCCCGCCGCGTTCATCCGGCGGTCCCACACCACAATGGAACTTGCTGCATGCGCATCCTGCTTGCCCGTCACGGCGAAACGCCGTGGAACGCCGAAGGCCGCTACCAGGGCCAGATCGACATTCCCCTCTCGCCGGTAGGCGAAGCCCAGGCCAAGGCCCTGGGCGAGCGGCTCGCCGACGTGCAGATCACCCGTGCCGTGGCCTCGCCGCTGAGCCGTGCACAGGCAACGGCCAAGGCGGCGCTGGGCAGCGCCCGCGCCGACATGCTGCTGACCGAGCCGGACCTGCAGGAAATCGCCCACGGTGAGTGGGAAGGCCTGCTGGCCAGCGAGATCAATGACAAGGACCCGGCCCGCCTGCGCGCCTGGCGCGAAGAGCCGGATACCGTATTGATGCCCGGCGGTGAGTCGCTGCGGCAGGTGCTGGACCGCAGCTGGCGTGGCCTGACCGCCGCCGCCGAAGGCCTGGGCGAGGACGACACCCTGCTGGTGGTGGCGCATGACGCGGTGAACAGGGTAATCCTGTGCAGGATCCTGGGCCTGCCGATTGCCAAGCTGTGGACCTTCCGTCAGGCCCCGACCACGCTGAACCTGCTGGAAGGCCCGGACGTGGAGCACCTGGAAGTGGTGCGCCTGAACGACTGCGCCCACCACACCCCGTTCTTCGGCGAAGCCAAGCACCGCGCGCTGTAATCGGCCGGGGAGTAGCGCCGAGCCATGCTCGGCTGAGGCATCCCCAGTGTAGAGCCGAGCCATGCTCGGCTGGGGCCTTCCCGGTAAAGCCCCCTGCCGAGCATGGCTCGGCACTACGCCCCCTCCCTTTGCCGCAGGCAAGGGGAGGGCTGGGGAGGGGTAAGCCTTTGTGCTTTCAATTTGCAGTGGCTTCGCGGCTGCAGCGTTCCCCGTACAGTCCCCTGCCGAGCATGGCTCGGCACTACCTGCGGTGGGCTGATATGACCGCCGGCTTGGCGGCCGCGCGCAGTGGCCGCTGTATCATGGGCGCCATTCCCGCGCGCAACGCGCAGCCGGCAGTCCTTGCTGGCCCATGATCCCGAGAGTTCCCCGCATGTCTTCCGCTCGTCCCGCCACGCTTGAACAGTGGCTTGCCCATATCGAACAACAGCACCCGCAGGCCATCGCGATGGGGCTGGACCGCGTCCGTGAGGTCGCCCAGCGCATGCAGCTCGGGCAGCCGGCCGCGCGCTGCATCGTGGTGGGTGGCACCAATGGCAAGGGTTCGACGGTGGCCTTCATCGAAGCCATCGCCCGTGCGGCGGGCTGGAAGGTGGGCGCCTATACCTCGCCTCATCTGCTGGCTTACAACGAGCGCGTGCGCATCGATGGCCAGGACGTGGACGACGCGAGGCTGGTCGCCGGCTTCAATGCGGTCGAGGATGCGCGCGGTGATACCGCGCTGACCTATTTCGAATACGGCACGCTGTGCGCGCTGTGGCTGTTCCGGCAGGCAGGCCTGGATCTGGCAGTGCTGGAAGTCGGCCTCGGTGGGCGCCTGGATGCGGTCAACATCATTGATGCAGATGTCTCGGTGATCACCACCGTGGACATTGACCATGCCGATTGGCTGGGCAATGACCGTGAAACCATCGGCGAGGAAAAGGCCGGCATCATCCGCGGCTGGAAGCCGGTGATCCTGGGCGAGATCGATCCGCCGTCCAGCGTGCTGCGCCGTGCCTATGTGCTGGGTGCCAATGCAATCCGCTTCGGCAGTGATTTCTTTGCCGAAGCCATCGATGCAGAACGCTGGCGCTGGCGTGATGTGTCCTTCCGCATCGAGCTGCCGCAGCCTGCGTTGTGGGCACCGGTACAGCGCAACAATGCGGCCACCGCCATCGCCGCGCTGCGCGCGCTGGACAAGCCTGTGCCGCGTGCGGCCTGGGCGCAGGGTGTGGCCGAGGCAAGCGTGGTCGGGCGCCTGCAGCGCTTCCAGCGCGACGGTGTGGAGGTGCTGCTGGACGTCGGCCACAACCCGCAGGCCGCTTCGGCGCTGGCTGCCGCGCTCAAGGCGCAGCCGGTGCCGGGTCGCACTTTGGCGGTGTATGCGGCGTTGGCCGACAAGGATGCCGAAGGCGTCGTCGAGGCCTTGCAGGCCCAGGTCGATGGCTGGTACCTGGCGGGGCTGGAAGGCCCACGGGGACAGCGTGCCGCGCAGTTGCAGGCGCGCATGCCCGCCACGGCTGCTGCCGCTGCGGTGCTGGCCGACGGTGTGCAGCAGGCCCTGGATGCGGCGTTGGCGGCAGCAGGCGAGGGCGATCGGGTGCTGTTGTTCGGCTCGTTCCACACCGTTGCCGAAGCCTTGCCGTTGCTTCGTTCAGCTGGCTGAGACGCCGCCACGGCTGCGCCGCATATAATCGCGTAGGCACTCCGCCGCGCCGCACATACGCCATTGTGGAAACTCCCCTGAAACAGCGACTGATTGGTGCCATCGTTCTGGTGGCTTTGGCCGTGATCTTCCTGCCCATGCTGGTCAAAGGGCCGGCGCCGGACAGTGGCGTGCAGGACGTGCCCCTGCAGGCGCCCGCGGCCCCCGCGGCGGGCCAGTTCGAGACCCGCGAGCTGCCCCTGGTTGCGCCCAGCGCACCGGCCGGCGGTGCTGTCGGCATGCCGGCCGCCGTGCCGCCCGAGACCGCTGGCGCGCCGGCCCCCGCAGCAGACAGCGGCCTGCCCGCGGCGGTGGCGGCAGGCAATTACGCGGTCAACTTTGGTGCCTACGCCAGCGAGGCCGACGCCGATGCGGTGATCGCGCACCTGAAGAAATCCAACCTGCCCGGTTTCCGTCAGGCCGATACCATCAATGGCCGCCAGGCTTGGCGCGTGCGTATCGGCCCCTATGCCGACCGTGCCCAGGCCGAACTGGTGCGGCTGGAAGCCGGCAAGGTCCGCAATGATGTGAATGCGCAGGTGGTGGTGCTCAATGCCGCTGCCGAGCCGACTGCGCCGGTTGCTGCCGCGCCCAGCACGGCGGCGCCGGCCCCTGCACCGGCGCCGGTGCGCAGCGAGCCGCTGCCGCCGGAGCCCAAGCCGGTGGCTGCCGCGCCCCGCCCGGAACCGGCCAAGCCCGAGCCGCCCAAACCTGCTCCCAAGCCCGAACCCAAGCCGGTCGCCGCTGCACCGGCACCCGCGCCGGCCGCGCCGGCGGCCAGCAATGTCGGTTTTGCCGTGCAGTTGGGGGCCTTTGGCCAGGCCGCCGATGCCAATGCAATGCGCGACCGCGTGCGTGCGGCCGGTTTCAGTGCCTTCGTCGAACAGGTGCGTACCGATAACGGGGTGTTGAACCGCGTCCGCGTCGGCCCCGTGGCCAATCGTGCCGCCGCCGAGCAGCTCAAGGCCCAGGTTGCCGCCAAGGTAGGCGTGGCCGGCATGGTTCGACCACATCCCTGATGCTGGCAGGCGCTGACGGCCAGGCGCGACCGTCGCACGTCACCGTGCAGGCCGCGCCATGATCGACGTGATCCTGCTCGGGATCATCGGCCTGTCCGCCCTGCTCGGGCTGATGCGGGGCTTGTTGGCCACGGTGCTTGGCATCACCACCTGGCTGATCGCCGGGTGGGCCGCGGT
Organism: Stenotrophomonas sp. UBA7606; assembly: GCF_002477705.1. Taxonomy (NCBI): domain Bacteria; kingdom Pseudomonadati; phylum Pseudomonadota; class Gammaproteobacteria; order Lysobacterales; family Lysobacteraceae; genus Stenotrophomonas; species Stenotrophomonas sp. UBA7606. The sequence continues at coordinate 43,829 of NZ_DLJW01000034.1, forward strand.
GCAGTTTGGTGAACCGGCGGCGCAGTTGCTCTCCAACCGGCCCGGTGCCGGCGATTATGTCGGGGGGTTCCTGATGGTGTTCATCGGGACCTGGCTGGGCATGCTGCTGCTGCGCCTGATGCTGCGCAGCCTGGTCGACTCGACCCAGTTCCTGCGGGTGCCCGATCGCATGCTGGGGCTTTGCCTGGGGGCTGCGCGCGGCCTGTTGTTTGCCGTCTTGGCGGTGTTCTTGCTGGGTTTCACCTCCTTGCCGCGCAAACCCGCTTGGCAGCAGTCCAGCGTGGTGCCGATGCTGCAGCCGATGGCGGGCTGGATGCGGGCGCAGTTGCCTGAACCGCCGGACCTGCCTTCGCTGCCCTCCATGCCCTCGATACAGTCAGTACCGATGATGGACATGGGCAAGTCGGTGCTGACAGGCGATAATGGCGGACCGAACGAACAAGACCAGGGCAGTGGGCTGCCCGCAGCGCTGTTGGGGCTCAAGGGCCAGGCGCAGCGTGCGAATGACAGCAGTCCAGCCGACCCGGCGGGGGCATTGCCCGCCAACATCGATCCGGCGCAGGTGCGCCCGGGTCAACCCGACCCCAAACGGGTCGAGGCACAAGGCCAGGCACGGCCACCTTCACGTTAACGGGCATCGCCCAGCGGAGATCGCGCAACATGTGTGGCATCGTCGGAATCGTCGGCAACCAGAACGTCGCCGGGCAGCTTTATGACGGCCTGACCGTCCTCCAACACCGTGGCCAGGATGCGGCCGGCATCGCCACCGCCGACGGCACCCGCCTGCGGGTGGAAAAGGCCAATGGCCTGGTCCGCGATGTATTCGACGAACGCCGCATGGCGCTGCTGCAGGGTCGCATCGGCATCGCCCATGTGCGTTACCCGACCGCAGGCTCGGAAGGCACCGACGAGGCGCAGCCGTTCTACGTCAACTCGCCGTACGGCATCGCGCTGGCGCACAACGGCAACCTGATCAATACCGAGGCGCTGCGTCGCCAGGTATTCGAAGCCGACCGCCGCAACATCAATACCGATTCGGACAGCGAAGTGCTGTTGAACGTGTTCGCCTACGAGCTGGACGCGCAGCGCATGCTGACCCCGGAAGCGGCGATCCGTGCCGTGGCCGGCGTGCACCGCCGCTGCAAGGGCGGCTATGCCGTGGTCAGCGTGGTGCTGGGCCTGGGCCTGGTGGCCTTCCGTGACCCGCATGGCATCCGTCCGCTGGTGCTGGGCAAGCGCGAGCATGCCGAAGGCATCGAGTACGCCGTGGCCTCCGAATCGGTGGCGCTGGACGTGCTCGGCTTTGAGCGCATGCGCGATGTCGCCCCGGGCGAAGCCGTTGTCATCACCGAGCGCGGCGAGCTGTTCACCGAGGTCTGCGCGACCAACACCCAGCAGACCCCGTGCATCTTCGAATACGTGTACTTCGCACGCCCGGACTCGATGATGGACAACGTTTCGGTGCACAAGGCGCGCATGCGCATGGGCCAGAAGCTGGGCGAGAAGATCCTGCGCCTGCGCCCGGACCATGACATCGACACCATCATCCCGATCCCCGACACCTCGCGCGATGCGGCGCTGGAAATGTCCAACGTGCTCGGCGTGAAGTACCGCGAAGGCTTCGTCAAAAACCGTTACGTCGGCCGCACCTTCATCATGCCGGGCCAGGGTGAGCGGGTGAAGTCGGTGCGCCGCAAGCTCAACCCGATCCATCTGGAGTTCCGCAACCGCGTGGTGCTGCTGGTGGATGACTCCATCGTGCGTGGCACCACCAGCCAGCAGATCGTGCAGATGGCGCGCGATGCCGGCGCCCGCAAAGTCTACCTGGCCAGCGCCGCGCCGCCGGTGCGTTACCCCAACATCTACGGCATCGACATGCCGGCCGCCGAGGAACTGGTCGCGCACAACCGCAGCGTCGAGGAAATCGAGCAGCACCTGGGCTGCGACTGGCTGGTCTACCAGGACCTGGAAGACCTGGAAACCGCTGTGCGCGAAGGCAACCCGGAGCTGAAGGAATTCGATTCGTCCTGCTTCAACGGCGAATACGTCACCGGCATCGAGCCGGGTTACTTCGAACGCATCCAGCAGCTGCGTTCGGATGAAGCCAAGAACAAGCGCCGCGCCTGATCTGAAAGCCCCTCTCCCTGCGGGAGAGGGGGTTGGGGCGAGGGCAGAACGAAGCAGCAATGTGCGAGCACCTATGAACCGGCAACAAGCACAGCCTGCAGCTGCAGACACAAGCTACCTATCGCCGCCCGAAGCAGCAGACTTCTCCCTGCTCGACGCCGCCTGCATCTGCATGGCCGCCATCGATCCGCTTGAGAAAGTAGCACTCACCCAGCACTACGCCGCGCGCTACCGCGCTGGCACCTTGAAGCTGCCCGCAGAAGCGCCAGAACCCGAACCGATCCGCGCGCCTGGCCGCCCCTCGCAACTGGTGCTGGTCCACCCGCGCGACCTGCCGCGCCGTGGCCTGGGGTCAGTGGACGGACGTGCCGCCTTCATCCACGCCATCGCCCATATCGAACTCAATGCCATCGACCTGGCCTGGGATGCGGTCTATCGCTTCCGTGGCCTGCCGGGTAGCTTCTACGCCGATTGGGTCAGCTGCGCCGATGATGAGTCGCGCCACTTCGTATTGCTGCGTGATCGTCTGTTGGCACATGGCCACGACTATGCCGACTTCCCCGCCCATAACGGCCTCTGGGAAATGTGCGAGAAGACCGCACACGATGGTCTGGCGCGGATGGCGCTGGTGCCGCGCGTACTGGAAGCACGCGGCCTGGACGTGACACCGGCGATGATCAGCAAGCTGCGTTCGCTGGGCGATGCAACGACTGCCGACGTGCTGGAGGTGATCCTGCGCGAAGAGGTTGCCCATGTTGCCGCCGGCACGCGTTGGTACCACTGGTATTGCGCGCGCGCCGGTGTCGAGCCACGCACGCGTTTCAAGGAACTGCTGGGCGAGTACGCCGGCGGCTACCTGCGCGGGCCCTTCAATCTGGAAGCGCGCTTGTTGGCCGGTTTCGATGAAGATGAACTGGACTATCTGGTTGAACAAGCCGGTTGAATGCCGCGCGCGGTGACCCAAGCCGCCGCGTCATTGGCGGCGCATGTTCCCGTCGGCATGGCAGGGCGCAACGATGAACGGTTCCCGCAACTCGGGCCATGTCCGATTGACGACCAACTCGGCCGCATTCCACCATCGGGGCGGCAGATGCGGCTTGTCTCATCCCTGCTTTTCACGGGTCGATGCAAGGGCATGCGCCAGCATCAGGTCGAATCGCATGTCACTGTGCTCTCGAGCGGCAACGGTGCAATCAAGGAGAAAACGATGAAGCAGATTCTTACGCTGGCCGCGCTGGTAGTGGCATTGTCGGCATGCAACGGTTCCAAGCCTGCGGCCGATTCCGGTGCTGCAGCGCCGGCCCCGGTTGCGCCTGTCGCAGCGCCTGAAGCTGTGGCTGCCCAGGATGATTTCCCGGTCATCGTGCAGGCCTTCGGCAACGAACCGTTCTGGAGCGTGCGCGTGGATGGCGCCAAACTCGATTACAGCACTCCGGAAACCCAGGCCAGCCCGCTGCATCTGGAAGGCAGCCGCGCGCTGCAGGATGGCTTGTTGGTGGTGCAGGGCGGGGAGGGCAAGGACGCGTTCAAGCTGACCTTGCAGCAGGCCGAGTGCTCGGACGGCATGTCCGACCTGAAACACCCGTTCACCGCTGAATTCGTGCTGGGCAAGGACACCTTCAAGGGCTGCGCCCGCGACCCATCGGTGCCGGTGGAAGCCCCCTGATCGCACCGCTGGGCGTGGCGTAAGCCGCCGAACGTATAAAAAAGCCGCCAGAGACGCCTGCATCTGCAGGTCTGTCTGGCGGCTTCTGCATTTGTGGCTTGGTGGCTTGCGCCGCTGCTGCCACTCCAGTCAGCCCAGTGTCTCCAGGCGGAAGCCATCGGCATCCGCGCGCAGCACCGAGCCCTGCTCATACCAGTCGCCAAGCACGATGCGGGTGCAATCTTGCTCGCCGGCCTGCAGGTGATGGATCGCAGGGCGGTGGGTGTGGCCATGGATCATCGTGTCCACGCCATAGCGCTGGAAGGTGGCAACCACCTCGGCCGGTGCCACGTCGGTGACGGTTTCAAAGCTTGCCTTGTCGTCCTGCTTCATTTCCGACTGATGCGCCTGGCTGGCGGCACGAGCCTGCTGTGCGAAGGCGATGCGTGCTTCCAGCGGCTGCGACAGAAACTGCGCGATGAAGGCCGGGTTGCGGGTCTGCGCGCGGAACGCCTGGTAGGCGACATCGTCGGTGCACAGCAGGTCGCCGTGCTGCAGCAGCACCGGCTTGCCATGCAGCTGGATCACCGACGGGTCCGGCAGGATGCGCATGCCGGCGCGGGCGGCATAGTCGTTGCCGACCAGGAAGTCGCGGTTGCCCCGGATGAAGTACACCGGTACGCCGGCGTCGCTGATTTCACGCAGGGCCAGCGCCACCGCGTCGGCAGCGGTGGAAGGGGTGTCATCGCCGATCCACGCCTCGAACAGGTCGCCCAGGATGTACAGCGCCTCGGCCTGGCGGGCTTCGCCGCGCAGGAAGTCGAGGAACAGCTCGGTGATGGCTGGACGGCTGGGGTCCAGGTGCAGATCGGAGATGAACAACGTGGTCATGCTCCGCATTGTAGGGCCTGATCAGGCCAGTAGCAGCGCGCCGAGCTGCAGCGAGCCCATCCCCAGCACCAGGCCGATGCCGGTGGCGGCCAGCACATCGCTGGGATAGTGCAGCCCGAGCACCACCCGCGACATCGCCACCCCGGCGGTGAACGGCAGCAGCAGCGGTGCCAGCCACGGGTAATAGGCAAGCGCTACCACGGTGAAGGACACCGCGTGCAGCGTATGGCCGGACGGGAAGCTGTACTCGTCCAGCGGTGCGACCCATGCGCGGATGCGCAGGTCGGCGGCAAAGGGACGGGGGCGGCGGGTCCAGCGCTTGAGCAGCTTGTACAGGGTGAGTGCCAGCGCGCCGGTGGCAGCCATGTGCACCGACGCCTGCAGCCCATCCAGGCCATCGGCCAGCACCAGCGCGCCCATCAACAGGTACCAGAACACCCCGTCGCCGAGCCGGCTCAGGGTCGAGAAGACGATGCGGATGCCACGGCGGCGGCCGTAGCGGTTGGCACGACGGCACCAGCGTGCCTCGCGTGCAGCGATGCCTTCAGGCGGCAGCAACGGCATGGCTGCGTCTCCGTGTGGCCAGCTCGTTGAGCAGGGCTTCGAACTCGGCCACCACCCGCTCGGGATGCAGGCGCTGCATCGCGCGGCTGGCGTTGGCGGCCAGGGTGATGCGCATTTCATCGTCACTGGCCAGCTGTACTGCAGCGGCAATGAAGCTCTCATCATTGTCCACCGCGACCCCGCTATGCCCACTGCGCAGGTGCTCGCGGGCAGCGCCATAGTTGAATGCCACGGTCGCCACCCCGCTGGCCATGGCCTCCAGGGTGACGTTGCCGAAGGTTTCGCTGCGGCTGGCAAACAGGAACAGGTCGCCGCTGGCGAAGTGGCGTGCCAGGTCGTCGCCGCGGCGCACGCCGCAGAAGATGAAATCCGGGTTCTGCTGCGCCAGCTTTTCGCGCACCGGGCCGTCGCCTACCCAGACAAAGCGCGCGTCCGGACGCTGCTGCTGCAGGCGGCGGAAGGCAGTGACGGCCAGGCCCAGGTTCTTTTCCGCGGCGATGCGGCCAACGTGGATCACCACCAGGTCATCTTCGCCAATGCCCCATTCGGCACGCAGCGTGGCATCGCGGCGGGTCGGGTCGAACTGGCGACCATCCACCGCACGCGCGAGCAGGCGTGCACGCGAGAAACCGTGATCAAGCAGGAACTGCTGCAATTCGAGGGTAGGGACCAAGGTTGCGTCTGCCTGGTTGTGGAAGCGCCGCATCCAACGCAATGCCGTACCCTGCAACCAGGCGGCGCCGTAGTCGGGCAGGTATTCATCAAAGCGGGTGTGCAGACCGGAGGCAACCGGAATACCCAGGCGGCGTGCGGCACGTAGCGCCGACCATCCCAGCGGGCCTTCCGTGGCCACGTAGATCGCATCCGGGCGTTGCCGTTGCCATTGCCGTGCCAGGCGCAGCGGTGCCGGCAGGCCAAAGCGCAGGCCGGGGTAGCGCGGCAGTGCCGCGCCACGTACCAGCAGCTCATGGGCCGCGCCGCCGGTGTCGCGCTGTTGGCGGGGGCGGATCAGGTCGACATCATGGCCGCGGCTGCGCAGGCCAAGTTCCAGCCCCTGCACGGTCAGGGCGACGCCATTGACCTCCGGTGGATAGGTCTCGGTAACGATCGCGTAGCGCATGTCGGGCTCCCGTTTTGCGCGAGGATGCGCGCCCGCAATGAAGCAACTGTTACCTGTATCTGACGACTTTGTGACCAACAAAAAGCCACGGCCCCAGAGGGGCCGTGGCTGTGTCTTTCCTTGCAGCGGGTGCTGCGATCAGAAGCGCTGCTGGTACTTCATGTACACCAGGCGGCCGATGTCATAGCCACCGTAGTAGGAGAAGGCCGAGTTCGGCTTGCTGTACATCACCGGGCCGTACTTCTCGAACACGTTGTTGGCACCGACCGAAACGGTAGCGTCCCACGGCAGCTTGTAGCGCACCTGCACGTCGTGGAAGGCGACCGAGCCACGTTCGTTGTAGTTGCGTGCGCCCTTGTACCAGGGCGCATAGACGCCCGGGTCGGAACATTCTTCCGGATACAGCTTGATGCTGGGGCACTGCTCCTTGACGCCGGAGTAGTAGCGGGTGGTCCAGCTCACGCCGAAGTTCTCCAGATCCCAGCCCAGGCTCAGGTTGGAGCGGATACGGAAGCCGCTGCCAATGCCATTGGTCGGCGTGGGCACGGTCTTGCTGTCATTGGTCGAACGGTAGATGTTTTCGCTGACGTAGGTCGTCGCCCAGCTGCTGCTGAACTTGCCATAGCTGGTATCCAGCCGGTAGCTCACATCCAGGTCATAACCTTCGGTCTGCATGAAACCGGAGTTGCGGTTGGCGAACTTCAGCGTATTGACGATGCCGCTGTTCGGGTCACGGGTAAACCGTGCGCAACGCGAGGCGATGCCCTGCTCATAGCAGTCGATCAGGATCTGGGTGGGGCTGTCTGCAACGATGGTGTTCTCGATGCGGATCTTCCACCAGTCCAGCGACACATTGAGGTTGTTGATGAAGCTTGGGCTCCACACCAGGCCGAGCGTCTTGCTGACCGAGGTTTCCGGGGTCAGCGCCGGGTCGGAACCGGAGACGAACGGCACCGGCGTTGCATCGGTGGCCGTGGTCACCGGCGTCATGCCCTGCTTGAGCTGACGGAACGTATCGGCGTTGGCGATATCCCGCGCGCAACGCTGGCGCACTTCCTGGCTGGTCCGCGACGAGCCGAACTGGACGTCACATGGATCGCTGAACTGGGCAAACGTCTCCGAACCACCGCCGTACAGATCGTTGATGGTGGGGGCGCGGAAGCCTTCGGCCCAGGTGCCGCGCACCAGCAACTGGTCGAACGGCTTCCATTTGAAGCCGAACTTGCTGTTGAGCGTGTCACCGAAGGTGTCGTAGTCCGAATAGCGGGTAGCGGCGTTGAAACTCAGTTCGCGTGCGCCCGGCAGGTTGGCCAGCACCGGTACGTTCAGTTCCAGGTAGGCCTCGTTGACGCGGTAGTCACCGCCGGTCGGGCCGGCTGCCAGGTTGGTGGTGGCGCCGGTCTGGGCGAGCGGGTCCGGACGGTATTCGCCGGCTTCCTTGCGGCTTTCCACGCCAAAGGCAAACCCCATGTCGCCGCCCGGCAGGGTGACAACGTTGCCGGCGATGTTGGCGAAGAAGTTCTTGCTGGTTGTCTTGCCCTTGGTCAGCTCGGCCGGGAACAGCCAATCCAGCAGGGTGGCGTTGCCGGTCAGGCCGTTCGGATCAACGGTGCCGTAGGCGACCAGCGGATTCCACGGGGTGCAGTTGGCCACCGGGGCGCCGGGGGCGCCGCATTCGACCTTGCCGGTGGCGGCGTTGTAGAACGACGGGCCTACCGCAGCCGCGACCCGACCCTTGTGCAGGTTGCCGGTGGCGACGGATTCCAGTTCGTTGCGGTTGTACTGGTAACCCACTTCCCAGTCGAAGTAGCGCTCACCCAGGTCGAACGAGCCGTCAAACGAAGCCACTGCACGGTAGGTCTTCAGTTCGCTGGTGGTGACACGCGGCACTTCCCATGCGCGGCGGTTCCAGGCGACGGCAGTCGGGTTGGCGTAGCCATGCTGGTTGCCGAAGGGATTGAAGTAGCTGTCAACCGACATCGGGCCGACACCGGCGGTGCTGGACTGCAGGGGGTAGCCGGCAATCTGGCGGCGCGAGGTACGCTCGTTGTAGCCCAGCTCGGTCTTGAAATTGATGCTGTCAGTGAGCTTGAAGCGGCCATCGAAGTACACCGAATCCCGCTTCAGCGGGTAGTTCACGTGCATCTGTTCGTTGGCATTGCTCACGTCACCCGTAAATGGGGTGGCATCGGTCAGGTGGTAGTTGGCCGGATTGGTCGGATCCTTGCCGCGGTCCAGGGAGTAGTTGCAGCCCTTGGCGTCCTTGCAGCCGGGGCCGCCGACCAGACCGGTGATCTGGCCGAACTGGCTGATCGTGGTCCAGTTGCTGCTGTCCGCCGGGTGGCGGTCGCTGATGCCGTAGGCGCTGAACCAGCGGTCCTTGGCCCACACTTCCTTCTCTTCGCTGTGCTCGGCAGACAGGGTCAGCGAGATGCGGTCGTTGCTCCAACCGGCGACCACGTCGAAACGATCACGTGCGCCGTCGCCCTGGCTGTACTGGCCATGGTAGACGTTGGCGGTGACGCCGCTGACATTGGTGCGGGTGATGATGTTGATCACACCGGCCATCGCATCGGAGCCATAGATTGCCGAGGCACCGTCCTTGAGCACTTCGATGCGTTCAACCGCCGATACCGGCAGGCTGGATACGTCCTGGTAGCCGGACGTGCTGATGCCCAGGCGCTTGCCGTTGACCAGCACCAGGGTGCGCTGCGCGCCCAGGTTGCGCATGTCGATGTAAGTGCCGCCGGCATTCTCGCCGGCGGTCAGCGCGTTGGCGCGGCTGATGGCCGGGCTGCCCATGGCCGTGACATTCTGCAGGATGTCGGCGACCGAGCTGAAGCCCTGCTGTTCGATATCGGCGCGGCTGATGGCGAACACCGGCTGGGCGGTTTCCACGTCAACCTGACGGATGCGCGAGCCGGTGATCTCGATGCGGTCCAGGGTGGTGGGCTTGCTGTCCTGCGCGAAGGCCGGCAGGGCAACCAGGCCAGCGGTGCCTGAAATCAGGGCGTAGCGTATCGCCTGCCCCAGAACGTTGGAACATGAGTGCATTTCGGGTCTCTCTCTCTTCAACTATTTCAAAAAGAGAGGCTGTGACGAAAGGTGTGTCGCAGCCTCCAATAACCGCCCGCAAGGCAGGAGGTTGTCGGAGAGTAGCCGGTTTGTAAAAAAAATGTTTATTACGAAGGTAGTAGGTAACGCAGGTTACGTTATGCCCAAGATGGACACGCTGTAGGACGCTGCCCGCGCAGCGGTAGGACTCAGGCTACGAAAGGTTTGAAGTTGATGCCCAGGCCTGCCATGCCTTCGGCCTCGCCAACCAGATCGGCGCGCAGCAGCGGCCGTGCATCGATGAAAGCCTTGGAAAGCACCAGCGACAAGGTGTTGCCGTCCACCGACAACTCCAGCGTCGGGATCGGATCGGGCTCATGGGCGCGGTGCAGCAGCACCGCCAGGCGAAGCAGCGCGGCAGTGCGTTTGGCCGGCAGCAGCAGGCGATCCGGCAGCGCATCGAAGGCGGTCTTGGGAATGCTGCGGCGGTGGGTGCGGATCAGCGCCGCCAGCATCTGCTGCTCCTGACGCGAGAAGCCGGCAATATCCGAGTGCTCGATCACATAGCTGCCGTGGGTGTGATAGCCGCTGTGCGCGATCATCAGGCCAAGTTCGTGCAGGCGAGCCGCCCAGCCGAGCATGCGCTCGTCGTCCGCATCCAGCTGCCAGGCCTGGGCAACCTGCTCGAACAGGCGGCGGGCCGTGGCTTCGACACGACCGGCCTGGGCCTCGTCGATGGCGTAACGCTGGGTCAGTGCGGCGACCGACTCATCACGCGGATCGTTGTCGCTGGCCCGGCCCATGATGTCGTAGAGGATGCCCTCGCGCATCGCGGCCTTGCTGACCAGCAGTTTCTGCAGGCCCAGCGCCTGGAAGGCAGCTTCCAGCACTAGCACGCCACCGGCGATGATCGGGCGGCGCTCGTTGGACAGGGTGGGCAGGTTGATGTCGTCGATGTGCTTGGCACGCAGCAGTTCTTCGCGCAGCTGTGGCAATGCCTCGGCGGTGATGGCGCCCTTGCTGAGCTTCATGGCCGCGCAGATCTCGCTGATCGCCTTGTGGGTGCCGGACGAACCCAGTGCTTCCTGCCAGCCCAGGGCCTTGTACTTGTTGGCGAAAGGCTGGAACTCGGCGCCGATATCGGTAAGCGCATCCTTCCAGCGTTTCTTGCTCAGCTTGCCGCCCGGGAAGAAACGCCGGGTGCTGGCGATGCAGCCGGCCTGCAGGCTTTCGCGCTCCAGTGTCTGCATGCCTTCGCCGATGATGAATTCGGTGGAGCCGCCGCCGATGTCGATCACCAGCCGGTGCTGGCCGGCCTTGGGCGGCTGTGCGTGGGCGACGCCCAGGTAGATCAGGCGCGCTTCTTCACGGCCGCTGACCACTTCGATGGCGTGTCCCAGCGCGGTCTCGGCCGGCATCAGGAACGACAGCGGCGAGCGCAGCTGGCGCACGGTATTGGTGGCCAGGGCGCGCACGCGGTAGGGCGGGATGTTGCGGATGCGCTGGCCAAAGCGTGCCAGGCACTCGAGCGCGCGCTGGCGCGCCTCGGGCGACAGCCCGCCTTTGCCATCCAGGCCGTCGGCCATGCGCACGGTTTCGCGCAGGCGGTCCACCACCCGCAGCTGCCCGAGCAGGTAGCGCGCGATGACCATGTGGAAACTGTTGGAGCCCAGGTCGATGGCGGCCAGCAGGTCGCCGTCCTGCAGGGGCGGTGGGGTCATTGAGGACTGGGGCATGGCGGAATGGTAGCGGTAGTAGCGGGTGAAGAGGAGTGAGGAGTGAGAAAAAGCTGAGATCACGCTACCTGGCAGGGGGGCGGCGGCTTAGTCCGGGCCCAGGCAAGAAACTGGCGACAGCGTTCGCTGCCGTTGCTCCCTCTCGCTTCTTACTCCTCTTCACTCATTCCTGCCTCAAAGTCCTTCCATCAATGCCTGTTGGGCCGAATGTGGCGGCTGGCCGGGCGCAGGCTCGCACTTGAGGTAGCGGCCGTCCTCCTGCAGCTCCCAGGCGTTGAGGTTGTCGTCCAGGTAGTTCTGCAGCACCTCGCGGTAGATGCGCCGGGCCAGGTCGGTGTCCAGGATGGGGAAGCAGGTTTCCACGCGCCGCAGCAGGTTGCGCTCCAGCCAGTCGGCACTGGCGCAGTACAGCTCGGGCGCGCCGTTGTTGCCAAACCAGTAGACGCGGCTGTGCTCGAGGAAGCGCCCGACAATCGAGCGCACGCGGATGTTGTCCGACACGCCTTCCACGCCCGGGCGCAGGGTGCAGGCACCACGCACGATCAGGTCGATCTGCACGCCAGCCCGCGAGGCGGCGTACAGGGCGCGGATCACCTGGGCCTCGTTGAGCGCGTTCATCTTGGCGATGATGCGACCGGGCTTGCCGCCCAGTGCCAGTTGGGTCTCGCGCTCGATGCGCTTGATCAGCCCGGTGTGCAGGGTGAAGGGGGACTGCAACAGGCACTTGAGCTTCATCTTCGGTGCCAGCCCGGACAGCTGCTGGAACAGCAGGTGCACATCGTTGCCGATGTCCGGGTCGGCGGTGATCAGGCTCAGGTCGGTATACGCGCGGGCGGTGCCGCTGTGGTAGTTGCCGGTGCCCAGGTGCACGTAGCGGCGCAGCTTGCGGCCCTCGCGGCGCACGATCAGCAGCATCTTGGCGTGGGTCTTGTAGCCGACCACGCCGTACACCACCTGCACGCCGGCATCCTGCAGGCGATCGGCCAGGCCCAGGTTGGCCTCCTCGTCGAAGCGTGCGCGCAACTCGACCACCACGGTGACGTCCTTGCCGTTGCGGGCGGCCTGGATCAGCGCTTCAACAATCCCCGAGTCCTTGCCGGTGCGGTACAGGGTCTGCTTGATCGCCAGCACATTGGGGTCGATCGCCGCTTCGCGGATCAGGTCCAGCACGGTGCTGAAGGAATCAAACGGGTGGTGCAGCAGGATGTCATTTTGCGCGGCGGTCTCGAAGATGCCCTCGGGCGACTTGAACACGCGCGGGGTCATCGGCGGGTATTTCAGGTCCGGCCGCTGCAGCAGGTCATAGACCTGGATGACGCGGTTGAGGTTGACCGGGCCGTCGATGCGATACGCCGCGTTCTCCGACAGGCCGAAGTTCTGCAGCAGGGTCTGCATGATCGGCTTGGGGCAATCGTGGGCGATCTCCAGCCGCACCGCCGGCCGGTAGCCGCGGTCGACCAGTTCATCGCGCAGCGCCAGGGCCAGGTTCTCCACTTCTTCCTCGTCCACCACCAGCTCGGAGTTGCGGGTGACGCGGAATTGGTAGGCGCCCTGCACATCCATGCCGGGGAACAGCTCATCGACGAAGGCCGACAGCACCGCCGACAGCAGCACGAAATTCTGCGGACCGCCCAGCGATTCGGGCAGCTGGATGATGCGCGGCAGCGAGCGCGGCGCGCGCACCAGCGCCAGATGGCCGGCGCGGCCGAAGGCGTCGGTGCCCTTCAGCACGACGACGATGTTCAGCGACTTGTTGAGGATCTTCGGGAATGGATGCGATGGGTCCAGGCCCAGCGGCGACAGCACCGGCATGATCTCGTTGCGGAAGTAGGCGCGCAGCCAACGGCGCTGGCGCTGGGTCCAGGTCTTGTGCGAGAGGATGCCGACGCCGGCCTCGGCCAGGGCCGGGCGCAGCACCTGGTTCCAGCAGCGGTACTGCTGGTCCACCAGCTCGGCGGCGCGGTCGTGGATGGCGTTGAGGATGGCCTGCGGGCTCATCCCGTCCGGGGCCGGCGGCAGGCCGAATTCCTGTGCATGGCGCACGGCCGCGGCGCGGATCTCGAAGAACTCGTCCAGGTTGGTGCAGGAGATGCACAGGAAGCGCAGCCGTTCCAGCAGCGGCACCTGCTCGTCCATCGCCTGTGCCAGCACGCGGAAGTTGAAGTCCAGCTGTGACAGTTCCCGGTTGATGTACAGCGAAGGATCGCGCAGGGGATCGTTGCTGGTGGCCGGTGCGGCGGGGGGCGGGGGAGGAGTCATGCCGAAAAGTCTTCCGTGGACAAAGGCGATGGGGAGGCGTTGCGTGGACGCACGTGCTCGGCGTCGAAGTGGCAGGCAAAGGTGCTGCCCTGGCCGACTTCGCTGCGGATTTCCAGGCGGGCCTGGTGCAGGCCCAGGATGTGCTTGACGATGGACAGGCCCAGGCCGGTGCCGCCGCTTTCGCGCGAACGGCTGCTGGACACGCGGTAGAAGCGCTCGGTCAGGCGCGGCAGGTGATTGGCCGGGATGCCATAGCCGGTATCGGTGACGGCCAGCACCGCGCCGCTGCCTTCGCGGCTGAAGGTCAGGCTGATGCGGCCGCCAGCCGGGGTGTAGCGCACGGCATTGGTCAGCAGATTGGAAAAGGCGCTGTGCAGCTCCTTGTTGGAACCGGCCAGATCCACCCCGGCCTGATCTTCGACGAGGATGGTGTGGCGGCCCTGGCTGTGTGCTTCTGCTTCGCGACGCAGCGAAGCCAGCATCGAGGTCATGGCCACGGTTTCCAGCTCGGTGTGCTGCTGCGATTCCAGTCGCGACAGGGTCAGCAGGTCTTCGACCAGCTGCGCCATGCGCTGCGATTGCTTGCGCATCTCCGACAGCATCGGCCCGGTATCGGGGAAATCCTCCGGGTCCATCATGTCCAGGTAGCCATGCACCACGGTCAGTGGCGTGCGCAGCTCATGCGAGACGTTGGCGACGAAGTCACGGCGCACCTGTTCCAGGTGCAGCAGCTTGGTGACGTCGCGTGCGACCAGCAGCCAGTGGTGGTCGGAATAGGGGATGAGCCGCAGGTGCAGGCGGATGCCAGGGTCCACCGGCGAGTTGGCATCGAGGATGGGCTCGGCATTGCGGCCACCGGCCAGCCAGTGCGACAGCGGCAAGGGCTGCAGGCGTTCGACCAGCGCCGCGCCCATGTCGGCCGGGTGCTGCAGGCCCAGCAGGCTGGTGGCGGCTTCGTTGAACCACTGCACGCGCTGGGTGTTGCGGTCCACCACCACCACCGCATCGGGCAGCGCGGCAGCGGCGGCGCGGTAGCTGCGCAGCATCTCGATCAGGCGCCGCTTGCGCGCACGCATCTCCTGCTGATTGCGGTACAGCAGGCGGTCCAGCTCGTTCCATACACCCACGCCGCTGGCGGTTTCCCAGCGCTGGCGGGCGGTGAGGCGCAGCAGCACCTGCCGCAGGCGCCAGTAATGCCACGCCAGGATGCCCAATGCGGCAATCACCACGCTTAGTGCCGGGTAGCCGACCACTGCCCCGAAACCCAACGCCAGCAACAGCAACACGGCCACGGTGGCCAGCGTCTTCAACCAGGCGGATCGGAATTTACGGGGCATTGCACTCTCGGGTATTGCAGGTGGATCCGTCGATGTGAACGCTGGTTATAGCACCAAGCGTGGCGGCGCGGCGGCCCGCTTCAGGTTGCCGCGGAAAAGCGATAGCCGGCGCCGCGCACGGTCTGCACCATGTTTTCCGCGCCAAACGGTTCCAGGGTCTTGCGCAGGCGGCGGATATGCACGTCGATGGTGCGCTCCTCCACATAGACGCTGCCGCCCCAGACATGGTCCAACAGCTGCGAACGGGTATAGACGCGCTCGGGATGGGTCATGAAGAAGTGCAGCAGGCGATACTCGGTGGGGCCGATCGGCACCGGCACGTCGCCGGCAAACACGCGGTGGGCGGCGCCGTCGATGCGGATGTTGCCGACCCCGACGCTGCCATCTTCGTCGTCGTCACGGGTGCGGCGCATCACCGCGCGGATGCGGGCCAGCAGCTCGCGTGCCGAGAACGGCTTGACCACATAGTCGTCGACGCCAGCTTCCAGTCCACCCACGCGGTCGTTTTCCTCGCCACGCGCGGTGAGCATGATGATCGGCACCTCGCGGGTCAGGGCCTCCTTGCGCCAGCGCCGGGCCAGCTCCAGGCCGCTGGTGCCGGGTAGCATCCAGTCGAGCAGGATCATGTCCGGCACGCGGTCGGCAATGGCGGTCTGCGCTTCGAGCGCGTCACCGGCATGCACCGGCTCGTACTCGCCCTTGCGCAGGGCGAAGGCGACCATGTCACGGATCGCGGGTTCGTCGTCGACAATCAGGATGCGTTTCTGCACGTCGTCCTACCGTAATGCCCATCAAGCGGGGGATGCGCCCAGTAGACTACGGTTTGATGACGGGTTTGTGACATCCGGCCGCCATACGGTTGGCGGCCGTGCAGGATGGGTCAGTTGCGTGACATTTCCGGGTCATGCACGCCAAGCCGGCGCATTTCCAGTACGGTCGGCATGATTGACTCGATGCGGGCATCCACCCGGGCGCGGGTTACGTAGTCCAGGCCGGGGCGCTTGAGCAGGGCCTGGAACTGGATCAGGGCCTGTTCCGGGCGTCCATTCAGATAGGCGGCCTCGGCATAGGCTTCGCTGGCCCGGCTGCTGTCACCGGCCAGTTCGCTGGCGCGGGCAAAGGTGGCCTGGAACACCGGGTCGTCGGCCGAGCGCGCCAGCAACGGTCGCAGCATCGCCTGCGCGCGCTGCCCGGCCTCGGTGCCGCCTTGTTCGTTGAGCACGGCGGCGTAGGTGAGGGCGACCGGGCGGTTCTGCGGCAGGCGCTTGATCAAGGCGTCAAAGCGTCGGTTGGCCTCGGTGTGCTGGCCGCTGCGCGACTCCGCTTCGCCCAGCGCCAGCTCCACCCACAGATTGTCCGGGTGCTCGCTTTCCAACTGCTGCAGGTCCTGCAGGGCCTGGCGGGTGCCGCTGCCGCCGTCGCGCAGGCGGGCGATGGCCACGCCATAGCGCTGGGCGTCGGTCAGCCCGTCCTTCTGGCTGCGCTTGAGGCCTTCGTATTCGCGGATCAGTTCCGATGGGGTGGGCGCGCTGAGCACGCGCAGGCGCTCGCGGGCCCAGTCGAACAGGCCGCTGGCCCCGCGTGGCATGGCGGCGCCCCCGGCTGGCAGCGACAGTTGCAGCCCGGCCGGCAGCAGGAGGTTGCCGCTGCCCAGCGGGTCGCGGCTGACATCCGGTTCGGACGGGTTGACGCGCTCCTGGCGGACCCCGGTGGGGGTCTGCGTGGTCAGCAGCACGGTGTCCTTTTTCATCTGCTCGGCGCGTGCCTTGGCCTCGCTGATGCGGGTGATGTTGACCGGGTGGGTGCGCAGGAAGTCGGGGGTGGAATAGCCGCCCTCGTTGCCGCGCATGGCCGCGGACATGCG
>NZ_DLJW01000033.1:0-9329 GCF_002477705.1 Stenotrophomonas sp. UBA7606
GACACCCCGTGGTCGTACGAAAGCTATCTGAAGACCGGT
Source organism: Stenotrophomonas sp. UBA7606 (assembly GCF_002477705.1). NCBI lineage: Bacteria > Pseudomonadati > Pseudomonadota > Gammaproteobacteria > Lysobacterales > Lysobacteraceae > Stenotrophomonas > Stenotrophomonas sp. UBA7606. The sequence continues at coordinate 40 of NZ_DLJW01000033.1, forward strand.
GGCTACGCCGCGCTGCGCAAGATCATCGAAGAGAAGATCGCGCCGGCCGACGTCATCGAGATGGTCAAGCAGTCCGGCCTGCGCGGCCGCGGCGGCGCGGGCTTCCCGACCGGCCTGAAGTGGTCCTTCATGCCCAAGGGCGATGTGCAGAAGTACATCCTGTGCAACTCGGATGAATCCGAGCCGGGCACCTGCAAGGACCGCGACATCCTGCGCTACAACCCGCACTCGGTGGTGGAAGGCATGGCGATCGCCTGCTACGCCACCGGTTCCACCGTGGGTTACAACTACCTGCGCGGCGAGTTCCACCACGAACCGTTCGAGCACTTCGAGCAGGCCCTGGCCGATGCCTACAAGCACGGCTGGCTGGGCAAGAACGTGCTGGGCAGCGGCGTGGACATCGACATTTATGGCGCACTGGGCGCCGGCGCCTATATCTGCGGCGAAGAAACCGCGTTGATGGAGTCGCTGGAAGGCAAGAAGGGCCAGCCGCGCTACAAGCCGCCGTTCCCGGCCAACTTCGGCCTGTACGGCAAGCCGTCGACGATCAACAACACCGAAACCTACGGTTCGGTGCCGGCGATCATCCGCAACGGCCCGGAATGGTTCAAGAACCTGAGCCTGACCAACAACGGTGGCCCGAAGTGCTTCTCGGTGTCGGGTTGCGTGACCAAGGGCGGCAACTTCGAAGTGCCGTTGGGCACCACCTTCGACGACCTGCTGGCAATGGCCGGCGGCCTGCGTCCGGGTCGCAAGCTGAAGGCGGCAATTCCGGGTGGCGTGTCCATGCCGGTGCTGACCGCCGAGCAGCTCAAGGGCCTGCCGATGGACTACGACACCATCCGCGCACTGGGCTCGGGCCTGGGTTCGGGTGCCATCGTGGTGCTGGATGACAGCGTCTGCTGCGTCAAGTTCGCTTGCCGCATCAGCCAGTTCTTCCACAAGGAATCCTGTGGCCAGTGCACCCCGTGCCGTGAAGGCACCGGCTGGATGCACCGCGTGCTGGAGCGCATCGTTGCCGGCCAGGCGACGATGGAAGACCTGCACCAGCTCAAGACCGTGGCCGGTCAGATCGAAGGCCACACCATCTGTGCGTTCGGTGAGGCGGCAGCGTGGCCGATCCAAGGCTTCCTGCGCCAGTTCTGGGACGAATTCGAGTACTACATCGTCAACGGTCATTCGATGGTTGACGGCAAGAAGGTGGAGGCTGCTGCCGCATGAGCGCGCAACCGGTAAATCCCAACGTACCGCCGGATCATGTGACCATCGATATCGATGGTCAGACGCTGGTCGTACCCAAGGGTTCGATGATCATCCAGGCCGCCGACAAGGCCGGCATCCCGATTCCGCGCTTCTGCTACCACGAGAAGCTGCCGATCGCCGCCAACTGCCGCATGTGCCTGGTCGACGTTGAAAAGTCGCCCAAGCCGTCGCCGGCCTGTGCCACCCCGGTCATGGATGGCATGAAGATCCAGACCCGCAACGAAAAGGCGCTCAAGTACCAGCGTTCGGTGATGGAGTTCCTGCTCATCAACCACCCGCTGGACTGCCCGATCTGCGATCAGGGCGGCGAGTGCGAGCTGCAGGACGTGTCGCTGGGCTACGGCCGCTCGGTCAGCCGCTTCAACGAGCGCAAGCGCGTTGTGGTCGACGAGGACATGGGGCCGCTGGTCGCCACCGAGATGACCCGCTGCATCCAGTGCACCCGCTGCGTGCGCTTCACCGCTGAAGTCGCTGGCACCTACGAGCTGGGTGGCATGTCGCGCGGTGAAAACCTGCAGATCGGCACCTACGACGGCAAGCCGCTGACCACCGAACTGTCCGGCAACGTCATCGACGTGTGCCCGGTCGGTGCGCTGACCAACAAGGTGTTCCAGTTCAAGGCGCGCCCGTGGGAACTGACCGCACGCGAGTCGCTGGGTTACCACGACGCGATGGGTTCGAACCTGTTCCTGCACGTGCGCCGTGGCGAAGTGCTGCGCGCCGTGCCGCGTGACAACGAACTGGTCAACGAGTGCTGGCTGTCCGACCGCGACCGCTATTCGCATCAGGGCCTGTACGCGGCCGACCGTGCGCTCAAGCCGCTGCAGAAGGTCAATGGCGAGTGGAAGGAAGTGAGCTGGGCCGAAGGCCTGGCCGCTGCCCGCGAAATCTTCGAAACCAACCGTGGCGACGACCTCGGCGTGCTGGTGCACCCGGCGACGTCGAACGAGGAGGGCGCGTTGCTGGCCCGCCTGGCCGCCGGCCTGGGTTCGAACAATATCGACCACCGCATCAACAACCGCGATTTCTCCGACGCCCCGGTGGCCGAAGCCTTTGGCATGGCGCTGGCGGAAATCGAGAATGCCGACCAGATCGTGCTGCTGGGTAGCAATATCCGCCATGAACTGCCGCTGCTGCACGCCCGTCTGCGCAAGGCGCAGACCAAGAACGGCGCAAAGATCCACGCGGTCAACCCGGTCGATTTCGACTTCGCGTTCAAGCTGGCCGGCAAGCAGATTGTCGCCCCGTCGCGCTTCGTCGAAGCACTGGGCAACGCGCAGCTGGTCGATGCAGTGAAGGCCGGCAGCAATACCGTCATCATCGTCGGTGCGATTGCCGAGAATCATCCGCAGGCTGCTGCGATCCGTTCGGCTGCCAGCGCATTTGCCGCTGCCACCGGCGCCAAGCTGTGCCGCATCCCGCAGGGTGCCAACGCCCTGGGCCTGGCCCGCGTTGGCGTGCTGCCGGCCGGCAAGGACGTCAATGCGATGCTGGCCCAGCCGCGCAAGGCCTATGCCCTGTACGGCATCGAGCCGGGCCTGGATTTCGCCGATACCGCTGCTGCCCGCAAGGCGCTGGCCGGTGCCAAGGTGGTGGCCTTCAGTCACTTCGCCTGCACCTCGACCCGCGATGTCGCCGACCTGATCCTGCCGATCGGCGCGCTGCCGGAAATCGACGCCACGCTGACCAATCTGGACGGCCGCGACCAGGTGGCCCGTGCCGGTGGCAAGCTGCAAGGCGAGGCCCGCGAGGGCTGGCGCGTGCTGCGTGCCCTCGGTGGTGACCTGCAGCTGGCCGGTTTCGGCTTCACCGACCTGGCCGGCCTGCGTGCCAGCCTGCAGCCGGTGACCGTCAAGGTGTCCGCTTCGGCACAGCCGCAGCCGGCAGGCGAGGGCTTCGAAGTGGCTTCGACCCCGGCGATCTACCGCACCGACGCCGTCGTGCGTCGCGCGCAGGCGCTGCAGTCGCATCCGCTCAACAATGATCCGCGCATCGTGCTCAACGCCGATGACGCCGCGCGTCTGCAGCTGACCGAAGGCCAGATGGCCAAGGTCGGCACCGACGCCGGCCGCGCCACCTTGTCGGTGGTGGTTGACGCTCGCGTCGCCGCCGGCACGGTGTGGATTGAATCGGGCCACGGCGCAACCGCGCCGCTGGGTGCCGCACGTGTAACGGTGGTGGCTGCATGAACGAGTTGCTGTTGAACGCGGTCGATCCGCTGCACCAGTGGTTTCTGGCCCTGGGCGATATCGGCATCGTGCTGTGGACGGTGCTGAAGATCCTGGTGATCGCCATGCCGATCATCATCTCGGTTGCCTTCTACGTGTTGTGGGAGCGCAAGCTGATCGGCTGGATGCACGTCCGCCACGGGCCGATGTACGTCGGTCTTGGTGGCCTGCTGCAGGCCTTCGCCGACGTCACCAAGCTGTTGTTCAAGGAAATCATTGCCCCGGCCAGCGCCCACAAGGCGATGTACGTCATCGCGCCGCTGATCGTGCTGGCACCGTCGTTCGCGGCGTGGGCCGTGGTTCCGTTCGACTACAAGCTGGTGCTGTCCAACGCCAACGTTGGCCTGCTGTACCTGCTGGCGATGACCTCGCTGGGCGTGTACGGCGTGATCCTGGCCGGTTGGGCCTCCAACTCCAAGTACGCCTTCCTCGGTGCGATGCGTTCGGCCGCGCAGGTGGTCAGCTACGAAATCGCGATGGGCTTCGCCCTGGTTGGCGTGATGATCGCCGCCGGTAGCCTGAACCTGACCGATATCGTGCTGGCGCAGCAGGGTAATTCGGGCCTGTTCGACTGGTTCCTGCTGCCGCTGTTCCCGCTGTTCGTCGTGTATTGGGTGTCCGGCGTTGCCGAAACCAACCGCGCGCCGTTCGACGTGGTCGAAGGCGAGTCGGAAATTGTGGCCGGCCACATGGTGGAGTACTCCGGCGGTGCGTTCGCACTGTTCTTCCTGGCCGAGTACGCCAACATGATCCTGGTCAGCTTCCTGATCTCGATCTTCTTCCTCGGTGGCTGGTTGAGCCCGCTCCAGGGTTGGATCACGGCAGACATCTCGCCGTGGATCAACTGGATCTGGACCGGCGGCTGGCCGTGGCTGCTGCTGAAGGTGCTGTTCTTCGCCAGTGCGTACATCTGGTTCCGTGCCAGCTTCCCGCGCTTCCGCTATGACCAGATCATGCGTCTGGGCTGGAAGGTGTTCATCCCGCTGACCATTTTCTGGATCGCGGTGACGGCACTGATGGTGTTCTACGGCGTGATCCAGAAGGGCGTTTGATTCATGAATAAGATCACCCACTATTTCAAAAGTCTGTTGCTGCTCGAGCTGCTCGGTGGCCTGTGGCTGACGCTGAAGTACGCGTTCAAGCCCAAGTACACCGTGATGTACCCGATGGAGAAGTTCCCGCAGTCGCCGCGCTTCCGTGGCCTGCACGCCCTGCGCCGTTACCCCAACGGTGAAGAGCGCTGCATCGCCTGCAAGCTGTGCGAAGCGGTGTGTCCGGCACTGGCCATCACCATCGACTCGGCCAAGCGCGAAGACGGCACCCGCCGTACCACGCGTTACGAAATCGATCTGTTCAAGTGCATCTTCTGCGGCTTCTGCGAAGAAAGCTGCCCGGTGGACTCGATCGTCGAGACCCACATTCTCGAGTACCACTTCGAGAAGCGTGGCGAGAACATCATCACCAAGCCGCAGCTGCTGGCACTGGGCGACCGGCTTGAAGCCGAAATCGCCGAGCGCCGCGCCGCCGACGCTGCTTTCCGCTGAGGTCTTGAGATGGATTGGGTAAATATTGCTTTCTGGTTCTTCTCCATCATCGCCGGCATCTCGGCGGCGTCGGTGATCAGCGTGCGCAACCCGGTGTATGCCGTGTTGTGCCTGATCCTGACCTTCTTCTCGGTGGCCTGCGTGTGGCTGCTGGTGGGGGCGGAGTTCCTGGGTGTCACCCTGGTGCTGGTGTATGTCGGCGCGGTGATGGTGTTGTTCCTGTTCGTGGTGATGATGCTGGACATCGACACCACCAACCTGCGTGAAGGCTGGGTGCGTTACCTGCCGATCGGCCTGGTGGTCGCGGTGGTGATGCTGGTGCAGATGCTGACCCTGATCGGCGTCAAGGCGCGTACCACGCCGTTCCCGGTGGACAACGCCGCTGCAGTTGCGGCTGACACCTCCAACGTCACCTGGCTGGCCCGCAGCCTGTTCACTGAATACCTGCTGCCGTTCGAGTTCGCCGCAGTGATCCTGACCGTCGCCGTGGTGGCAGCCGTGATGCTGACCCTGCGCCGTCGCCAGGGCCTGAAGACGCAGAACCCGACGCAGCAGACCATGACCAAGGCAAAGGACCGCCTGCGCATCGTCAAGATGGCCGCCGAAAAGCCGGTGGTGCAGGTGGAAGTGAAGAACGACGGTGGCGAGGAGGCCAAGCCATGATTTCCCTGGGCCATATGCTCGCGCTGGGCGCGGTGATGTTCTGCATCTCCGTGGCCGGCATCTTCCTCAACCGGAAGAACATCATCGTCCTGCTGATGTCGATCGAACTGATGCTGCTGTCGGTGAACATCAACTTCATCGCCTTCTCGCGCGAACTCGGCGACACCGCCGGTCAGCTGTTCGTTTTCTTCATCCTGACCGTGGCCGCGGCGGAAGCTGCAATCGGCCTCGCGATCCTGGTGACCTTGTTCCGTACTCGCCACACCATCAACGTGGGCGAAATCGATTCGCTGAAGGGCTGATCCGAAGATGGAAATCACTCTCTCCAAGAGTCTGTTGATTGCAGTGGTGCTGGCACCACTGTTCGGCAGCATCATCGCCGGCCTGTTCGGTCGCCAGGTGGGGCGCAAGGGCGCCCAGTACGTCACCATCCTGGGTGTGGCCATCAGCTGCGGCCTGTCGGCTTATATCTTCTCCCAGCTGTTGTGGGGCGGGGCGCAGCCGTACAACCAGAACGTCTACACGTTCTTCGAGGTTGGCCAGTACTCGGCGCACGTCGGCTTCATGATCGATCGCATGACCGCGATGATGATGGTGGTGGTGACCTTCGTGTCGCTGCTGGTCCACATCTACTCGATCGGCTACATGGCCGACGATGACGGTTACCAGCGCTTCTTCAGCTACATCTCGCTGTTCACCTTCTCGATGCTCACCCTGGTGATGAGCAACAACTTCCTGCAGCTGTTCTTCGGCTGGGAAGCGGTGGGTCTGGTGTCTTACCTGCTGATCGGTTTCTACTTCAAGAAGCCCACGGCGATCTTCGCCAACATGAAGGCCTTCCTGGTCAATCGTGTCGGTGACTTCGGTTTCCTGCTGGGTATCGGCGGCATCCTGTGGGCGTTCGGCTCGCTGGACTACGCGACCGTGTTCGCCAATGCCACCGCGGTGCTGGGTAGCGACCTGACCGGTCATGCCACCGTCCAGTTGATCGGTGACCAGCAGTGGAGCGTGGCGACCGTCATCTGCATCTGCCTGTTCATCGGAGCGATGGGCAAGTCGGCTCAGGTGCCGCTGCACGTCTGGCTGCCGGATTCGATGGAAGGCCCGACCCCGATCTCGGCACTGATCCACGCCGCGACCATGGTGACCGCCGGTATCTTCATGGTCACCCGCATGTCGCCGCTGTTCGAGCTGTCGCAGACCGCACTGGACTTCATCCTGTTCATCGGTGCCACCACTGCGTTCTTCACCGGCCTGATCGGCATCGTGCAGAGCGACATCAAGCGCGTGGTTGCCTATTCGACGCTGTCGCAGCTGGGTTACATGACCGTCGCACTGGGTGTGTCGGCCTACTCGGGCGCCGTGTTCCACCTGATGACCCATGCCTTCTTCAAGGCCCTGCTGTTCCTGGGCGCCGGCTCGGTGATCATCGGCATGCACCACGAACAGAACATGATGAAGATGGGCGGCCTGCGCAAGTACATGCCGATCACCCACATCACCATGTGGATAGGCACCCTGGCCCTGGTCGGCACCCCGTTCTTCGCTGGCTTCTACTCGAAGGACACCATCATCGAAGCCGCTGCAATGCATGCGCACGCCGCCGATGCGGGTTGGGTTGCCCTGTACGGTTACTGGGCAGTGCTGGGTGGTGTCATCGTCACCAGTTTCTACAGCTTCCGCCTGCTGTTCCTGACCTTCTTCGGCAAGGAACGCTTCCGTGATGCGCATGATGACCACCACGCCGACCATGGCCACGGCCACGATGACCACCACGGTCACGGTGCGCACGAGCCGCATGAATCGCCGTGGGTGGTGACCCTGCCGCTGATCCTGCTGGCGATCCCGTCGGTGCTGATTGGTTTCTTCACCATCGGTCCGATGCTGTTCGGTACCGGCTGGGACGGCCATCACGCTGCTGGCGGCATCCCGGGCCAGACCATGTCGTTCTTCACCGGCATCGTCGACTTCTATGACCCGGCGCGCGACACCATCGCTGCCGTTGGCAAGGAGTTCTGGCACGGTTCGGTGGCTTACGCCCTGCACGGCATGATGATGCCGGCGTTCTGGCTGACCGTTGCCGGCTTCGCACTGGCCTGGGTGTTCTACATCTGGAAGCCAGAACTGGCAGGCAAGACCCGCAAGACCCTGGCACCGGTGGTTTCGGTGCTGGAAAACAAGTACGGCTTCGACAAGCTCTGGATCGACGGCTTCGCCGGCGGCGGTGTGCAGCTCGGCAAGGCCGCCCGTGCCGTGGACAGCACGGTCGTTGATGGGCTGGTGGTGAATGGTTCGGCGCGTCTGGTCGACCTGGCTGCCAACCTGCTGCGCCGCACCCAATCCGGTTTCCTCTACCACTACGCTTTCGTGATGATCATCGGCCTGATTGCCCTGCTGGGCCTGCTGATGCATTTCTGGCGTTGACCTGTACGGAATAGAAGACGTGTCGAACTGGCCCCTACTTAGTATCCTCATCTGGCTGCCGATCCTCGGCGGTGCGCTGATCCTTGCCGTGCGCAACGCACAGGTTGCCCGTTGGGCATCCCTGGCGGTGGCACTGCTCACCTTCCTGCTCAGCCTCGGGCTGCTCAGCGGTTACGACCGCGGTGCCGCCGACGTGATGCAGTTCGTCGAGCAGCATCCCTGGATCCCGGCCTTCGGCATCGGCTACAACCTGGCCGTTGACGGTATCGCCATTGCGCTGGTGCTGCTGACCACCCTGGTCGGCGTGCTGGCCCTGATCGGTGCCTGGGGCGTGGTGGACAAGCGCGTCAACCAGTACGTGGCCGCCTTCCTGATTCTGGAAGGCGTGACGGTCGGCATCTTCGCTGCCACCGACGCGATGCTGTTCTACGTGTTCTTCGAAGCCATGCTGATCCCGATGTTCCTGATCATCGGTGTCTGGGGCGGCCCGCGTCGTATCTACGCGGCGATGAAGTTCTTCCTGTACACCTTCCTCGGCTCGGTGCTGATGCTGGTGGCGTTGATCTACCTGTACCTGAAGGGTGGCAGCTTCCAGCTGGCCGACCTGTACCAGCTGCAGCTGTCGGCCAAGGAGCAGACCTGGATCTTCTTTGCGTTCCTGATCGCCTTCGCGGTCAAGGTGCCGATGTTCCCGGTGCACACCTGGCTGCCGGACGCGCACGTGGAAGCGCCGACCGCCGGTTCGGTGATCCTGGCCGCCATCGCACTGAAGATCGGTGGCTACGGCTTCCTGCGCTTCAACCTGCCGATCGTGCCGGACGCCAGCAGCGAATGGGCATGGCTGGTGATCGCACTGTCGCTGGTGGCGGTGATCTACGTGGGCCTGGTGGCCATGGTGCAGGACGACATGAAGAAGCTGATTGCTTATTCGTCGGTCGCGCACATGGGCTTCGTGACCCTGGGTACCTTCACCGCGCTGTGGCTGGTGCGTGAAGCGGGCAACGCCGATGCGGCTCGCCTGGGCCTGCAGGGCGCCATGGTGCAGATGATCTCGCACGGTTTCGTGTCCGGCGCCATGTTCTCCTGCGTTGGCGTGCTGTACGACCGCATGCACAGCCGCCGCATCGCCGATTACGGCGGCGTGGTCAACGTGATGCCGTGGTTCGCC
>NZ_DLJW01000039.1:0-8011 GCF_002477705.1 Stenotrophomonas sp. UBA7606
CTGGGCCGCAACACCAACGTGTACCTGGGTTCGGCCGAGCTGGCCGCGATCTGCTCGCGTCTGGGCCGCATCCCGACCAAGGAGGAGTACATGGCGGACATCGGCGTGATCAACGCCAATGGCGAGACCATCTACCGTTACATGAACTTCGACCAGATCAGCGATTACAAGGACGTGGCCGATTCGGTCAACGCCTGAGTGCTAGTTGAGCGGTAACGCGTGAAAGAGAACCCCGGCGCAAGCCGGGGTTTTTCTTTGCAGCTTGCAGTGGCTGGGGCCGCGAAGCGGAAGCTCCCAGTAGTAACGGGCTCAGCCGCAACCCGGGCGCGTGGGTTTTGAAAAAGCCTGTTGCTGTATGTCCACGTAGGGCGCAGCGTTCGCCGCGCCTGGTCCAGTAGCGGTCTGGTATACAGAGGTAGGCACGGCGTAAGCCGAATAGCGGAAGCTGCCGATAGTTGCTGTGTATGCCGCAATGCAGCTTTGGGCGCTTCTAAGGGGCGTGTTGCTGTGGAGCGGGATGCTCCGTGGCTGCTGCCGTCTCTACGGTCGAGCGGGGAGGTGGCAAGCACAGCGCGACCGGTGGACACCGTTCTTGGCGGGAGAGTGCCCATGGGGGATCTGCCGCGCTGTGCTTGCCGAAACTTTGCTTCCCGCAAGCGACTCACTTTTTCAGGCGGTGCCGCCTCAACGTTCGCGGAACGCTTCGCGTGCCTTCAATACGGGTTTCAGCAGATAGTCCAGAACGGTTTTTTCGCCGGTACGGATCTCTACCGTGGCGACCATGCCGGGGATGATTGGCAGGTCCTTGTCGCCAGCATGCAGCGCGCTTTTGTTGGTCAGCACCACAACGCGGTAGTAGGTGGTGTCCGGGCGGCCAGCCGAAGCCTTTTCGTCGTCCTTCAAGGTGTCAGGACTGATGTGCTCCACGGTGCCGGTCAGGCCGCCGTAGATCGCATAGTCGTACGCGGTTATTTTGACAGTCGCCGGCAGGCCAGGGCGCAGGAATGCCACGTCTTTGGGACGAATCTTGCCTTCAACCAGCAATTGTTCCTCCAAAGGTACGATCTCAAGAATATGCTCGCCAGGCTGGATCACGCCGCCTATGGTATTGACCCGCACATTCTTGACCGTGCCGCGCACTGGAGCGGTCACCGTGGTGCGCTCAACCACGTCGGCACGCCCAACCAGGCTTTCGCTGGTCTGCGACAGCTCCATTTCCAGTTTCACCAACTCGGAGTTGGCGTCAGCCCGGTAGCGATTGCGGCGTTCAACCACCTGGGAGCGGATGTCATTGGCCTGTCGGCGCATGCGCAGCAGTTCCACATCCGACAACAGTCCCTTTGCAGCGAGTGGTTCGGCAAGGTCGATCTCGCGCATGGCCAACGCATAGCTGCGATCAAGTGCGGAAACGCTTTCCTCAAGTGCACGCCGGCGCGCGGTGAATGCGCGGGTCTCGCTCTCAACCTCTTCCGGGAATTGCTTTACCTGCTCGTCGAATACCAACGGCTGTCCGTAGGCTTCTGCGCGCAGGCGGGCGAGGGTGGCCTTCAAGCCCACCACTTTGGTGAGTGCTTCGCGGTAGCTGGCATTGGCACGGGTCGGGTCGATCTTGAGCAGCACCTGGCCGGATTCGACGACGTCACCCTCCCGTACCGACATCTCTGCCAGAATGCCGCCCTCAAGGCTCTGGATGACCTGCTCGCGACTGCGCGAGATGACCTTGGCCTCACCTTGGGTGATTTCCTCAACACGGGCCATCGATGCCCAGATCACGCCTACCACGATGATGGCGGCCACGATGTAGCTGACCAGTCGTGAGCCCGGGGTGGTTTGGGAAAGCAGCGATTCCTGTACGTCATTCATGAACGCAGCATCGGCGGCGCTTATTCTTGCGCCTGCACCGCGGCTCTTGTTCAGACCAAACATCAGCGCACCTCCTGCGCTGCAGCGCGTGCGGCCAACACAGTGGTCACGGTCGTCGGCGTGCCGGCTGTCGACTTGCCGCCAAGGGCGGCAAGTACGTTGGCCTTGGGGCCGTCGGCCACGATCCGGCCGCTCTCCACAACTACGACGCGGTCTACCAGGTCCAGTACCGATGGCCGGTGCGTTACTACCACCAGGCTCTGGTTGTGCATGGCACGCTTGAGGTGGTTGAGGAAAACCGCTTCGGTCTGCGTATCCATGGCGCTGGTTGGTTCGTCCATAAGCAGCAGATGGGGACGTGCGAGCAGGGTGCGCGCCAAGGCTATGAGCTGGCGTTGTCCACCGGACACACCGTCGCCCATTTCGCCTATTGGCAGGTTGATGCCGCGTGGGTGCGCGGCGGCCATATGGTCCAGCCCGGTCAGTCGCAGGACGCGCAGCAACTCTTCGGCACTGGCATCGGGGCGACCGAGCATGACGTTGTCGCGCAAGGTGCCATGGAACAGACGTGCATCCTGCCCCACGTAGCCGACGGCCGCGCGCCAATCAGCCGGGTCAATCTGGTTGACATCCAGCCCATCGGTTGAAATGCGGCCTGCCGTGGGCGCGTACAGCCGCGACATCACTCTCAGCAAAGTGGATTTTCCACTGCCGATGCGGCCGAGGATCGCAACGCGTTCGCCTGGTGCGATCTGCAGGTTGATGCCCTCCAGCACAGGAGGATTCGGCTGCATGGGTGGGGCGGGGTAGGCAAAGCCAACGTTCCTCAGCGATAACTGGCCGCTGAGCGCCGGTACGGACAGGTAGTCCTGGCGGGCATCGCGGTCCACGGGCAAGGCCATGAGCTTGTTCAGCGACACCAGCGCGACCTTCGCCTGCTGGAAGCGCACCGCCAAGCCTATTACCTGACCAAGCGGCGCGGTCGCGCGCCCGGCCAGCATCACCGTTCCGATCAGCGCACCCATGCTCAGGTTTCCGGCGCTGATCAGGTAGACACCGGTGATGACCAGCGCCACGGTCTGCAGCTGCTGCAGCAGCGCCACCGTACCGGTTGCCGCGCTGGACAGGCGCCGTGACTTCATGGAAGTGACCGATTGCAGAGCGCTGAAATGTTGCCAGCGGCGCTGCATGCTGGCTTCACCACCCGTGGCCTTCAGGGTTTCCATGCCCTCAATGGATTCGATCAACACCCCTTGCTTGAGGGAGGATTCCCGCAGGTTTTCCTGCATGGTGCGGGCCAAGGGCCATTGTATGCAGATGGAGATGATCAGGATCAGTGGCAGCACCAGCAGCGGGATCCAACCCAGCGGGCCGCCAATGAAAAAGATCACCGCGACGAACAGCAGTACGAATGGCAGGTCTGCCAGTGCGGCCAGCGTTGCGGAAGTGGCGAAATCGCGTACCGATTCAAACTCGCGCAGCTGGTTCGCAAAGCTGCCTGATGACGCTGGTTTGTGTTCCATTCGTACCGAAAGCGCTTGGCGGAACAACATGCTGCCCAGCACCAGGTCGGCCTTCTTTGCCGCCACGTCCAACAGGTGGGCGCGCACAAAGCGGATGACGGCCTCGAACAACATGGCGATGGTGACGCCGATACCCAATGACCACAACGTGACGAAGGCCTGGTTGGGCACCACGCGGTCATAGACATTCATGGTGAAAAAGATGCTGGCGAGCGCCAGCACATTGGCCACAACCGATGCCACTGCAGCGCTCCGGTAGTAGCGCCGGTACCGCCAGAGGGTGCTGAACAGCCAGTGTCCCTTGGCAGGTGGTAGGACCTCATCGTTGCGGTCTTCCTTCTGCGCCCGCGGCTTTACCAGGATGGCATAGCCGGAGTACAGGTCATCCATCTCCTGTTGGGACAGGGTCACCGGTTCATTCGATATCTCCGGCATGACCACGTCATAGCGCAGTTCCTGCTTGTTGTCGGCATTCCGCACGGTGTTGCGCGCCAACAGGATGCAGCCTCCCTGGCCAGCACGAATCAACACCATGGGCATCACCAGGGTTGGCAGCTCGCGCACGTCACGTTTCACAAGGCCACCGGTGAGGCCGGCGTTGTCCAATGCCTGCAGAGCCAGCGATGGCGATAGCGCAGCGCCATGTGCCAATCCGGCCAACAGTGCTTCGTGGCTACGCTGCAGATCGTAGTGCGCACAGATCCAGGAAACGCTGTCGAGCAGCGTGTCACCAATGCGCGTCTGCGTTGGGGGCAAGCAGGGGTCCTGCCCGGCAGCTTGGGTCGGGTGGGTATTCATGGCGGTCCCGTGAGTGATGGGGATTTGTGAGAGAGGCCATGGGCAAGCAATCAACCTTGCCTGTCCTCGGCACGACAGAGAGTCTGGTGCCGTCACGGAAAGCGATGAATAGGATTGGTCCTAGTTTTCATGAATGGGCCACGTTCCGCGTCTCGAGGTGTGCGTAAGCGTTGGTTTACCTGCTGGCATCAGCGCTGCACGGCAGCGAGATACCCAGGCTGCCTGCATCCAAGGCGTGCGCAGATTCAGACGTGTCTCATGTACTGGACCGGGGCTGCTTTCTAGGATTGCGTCCGCTGGATGGCGCGGCCGTCTGCCAACAAGGGCGCGAGCGTTGCCCAAGTTAATCCTTGACTCTTTTGCCAGCAGCGTTTTCCCCACTCCGCCAAACCCCGCGCGTTCGTAGCAGCTGAATGCAGCGCTGTGCGCGGCCGGGCCATTCCGTTGCACGTCGCCGCTCTGACAGCGGCATTCAGAGGTCATCATGGGTAAGTTCAGCCACAAAGTCGCTCGTCCAGGCAAATCTGTGATCCGGAAACCAGCCAGGGGGCTTTCTGTGCTCGCGCTGGCATGCATGGCGGGGCTGACGGGGGCGGCAAGGGCCGATGAAGAATTGCTGCGCTTTGAGCGGGTGGTTGCGCAACGACAGGTACAGGCTGCCGAAGCAGGTGCGGGGCAGGTGGCAGGGGAAGCGCCGGCAGGTGCCCTCAGCAGCTCAGCACAGGTGCTGCAAGCGGTTCGTGAGAGTCTGGCACCGGCCGCTCCGTCGCCGCGGCAGCCGGAGCCGGTGCTGGAGTTCTCGCGGTTGCCTGGTTCCATGCTTCCGGCATCGGAGCCGCTCCAGTCAGTCGGCGTCGACGGAGCGGAAAAGCCCGCTACGGCAGCGCCGGCGCCGCTGCAGGTGGATTGGGCTGCATTGGCACTGCCGGCAGCTGGCGCGGTGGCCGAAGTGCCTGCCAGTCCGTCAGAAGGCGAGCTGCGGGACCTTTTCCTGACACTGGTGGAGGCGGCGGCCGTTCGTAGTCCGGCGGTGAAGCGAGCGCTGGCCGAGCGCGCAGCGTCGGAGGCAGAGGTGAGCGAAGCCAAGGGCCAGCGTTATCCGCAGGTCCAGTTGGGGGCGCAGGGTGCGTCCTGGCAGAGTGGCGGCGGCAACCGCGACAATGGCGCGTCACTGGCGCTGGATGTAACCACTCCGGTGTTCGACTGGGGCCGCATTCGCCGCACGGTGGAGAGCCGGCGGCATATGGTCAATGCTGCTGAGTCGGCGTTGACTGCCGAGCTGGAAACTGCGGCGTACGATGTAAGTGCCAATCTCGTCGAGTTGGGAAAGCAGCGGATAATTGTCAGCCTTGGACAGCGCTATGTTGATCGGATGAGTGAACTGGTGAAGATGCTTGAAGGCATCGTTGCCGTCGACGCTGGACGTGTCAGTGAACTCACCCAGGCCCGGGCACGCTTACTGCAGGCCGAGGCTGCGCGTAGTACCGCAGAAGCGAAGGCGCGCGACATCGAGATCAATCTGCGCAAGCTGGTGGGCGAGAGGCCATTGCCATCGTTGCCGGAGTCCAATCAGTGGCATCTTGGTTCGCCCGATCTGCAGTGGTTGTTGGCGGAATCGACAAACCATCCTGTCGTGCAACAGGCGAGGGCGCAGGCGCGCTCTGCCGACACACAGGCCGACGCGGTGCGTTCGTCGTTGCTGCCCCAGGTCAACTGGGTGGTGAGCAAGAGCACCGCGGACGACGCTTATGGGCGTGAATCGGCATGGCACACCGGTTTGACGCTTTCGTGGAGTGCTTTTCGCGGGGGGTCAGGCCGAGCCGCGGAGCGTGCGGCGCGCATGCGTGCAGAGGCAGGTTGGATGAATGCCGAGCAGCAGGTGCAGGATCTTGAGTACCGCATCCGTGCGGGCAACCAGGATGCGCGCTCACTTGCAGATCGGGCGGATCTGTACCGCGGCTTGTCCATAGAGTCCAACAAGGTGCGCGAGGCCTTCTATGAGCAGTGGTATCACCTGGGACGCCGCACGCTGCTTGACGTACTGAGCTCTGAAACCGAGCATTACAGCAACCAGGTGGGCGAGGTCAGTAATCGGTTTGATGGCTATCAGGCAGTGCTGCGCCAGTATGCAAGTGCGGGAGCGCTGATGCGCTGGCTAACCGCAGAGAAACAGTAGGCTGATTCGCTCCAGCCGTCGAACCTTCCTTCGGCTCGATGATGCGTAGACCTCACAATGATCGGCAATGTTGCCTTCGAAGCCCTCGCGAGAGGGCTTTTTTTTGCCTGTATGTCAGCAGCCCGGACAGTAGTTGGATAGCGATACCCGCAAGGTCACTGCTGGCGTTTCAATCTTGGGTTCTTTTTTTTCCGAAATGGCACGCGCCTTTGAATTTTGCTGGGGGTAATCAGCGGTCGGTTTCAGGTGTCTGTTTTTCGAGTCGAAGTGTCTGTTAATAAAGGATTTTGAGATTAAAAGGATGCCGTTTTAGGACTTTCCTTATTCACCGCCCTTTGCTCCAAAAACATACTTGCCGCCATCAGAAAGTGGCTGATCCATTGGCCGCCCCCTATCAACTGGCCTGCGATCCGTCGGGCCTTCAGAAAACATCAGGCAGGTATCAGGCAATGTCCGTAAGCGTGTCCGTCATCAGTGACAAAACCATAAAGTCGAACAAGGATTTGCGCGCCGTTGATGGCGGCAAGGCTGTCCGCATCAAGGCGGTCTCTGGCGGCAAGTACCTGCTGTCCGAAAATGGCGGTGCTGCGCCGGAGAACATCACCGTAAAGCGTGTTGGCAGGAACCTCCACGTTGCACTGGAAGGCACCGATCCGGATCAGGCAGAGCTGATCATCGAGGGCTTCTTTGATCATCCTGGTGAGTTGGTAGGCCAGGCGGAGGACGGCGCCTACTACGCCTATGTGGCGGTTGATGGCGATACCGACAGCGCAGCCGCGTTCTTGCTGGACGGTGTGTCTTCACCCCTGGCGCTTGGATTCCCTGCTTTGGTCGGATTCGGTGAAGGCCTTGTCGTCGCGGGGGGGCTGCTGCCGGCTGCGTTGGCGGGCCTTGGGGCGCTGGTGGGTGGGGCGATCATCGACCATAACCGTGGTGGTGGCGGAAAAGTGGTGCACAAGCCCGTGCCGGATAACAACGGGATTGATTCCATTGTTGATGACAAGGGGCCGCATAAAGGCGTGGTCGATAATGGCGGTCTTACCGACGACAACCAGCCGACGCTGAGCGGTAGTGGGCAGCGCCCGGGTGACAAGATCGTGATAAGCGACAACGGCAAAGTCATAGGCGACGCCGTGGTCAATGAAAAGGGAGAGTGGACGTTCACTCCCGATGCCGCGCTTCCCGATGGCAAGCATGTATTTGACGTCATCGTGGTCAATCCGGAAGGCAACAGCTCCGGACCGTCAGACAAGGTCGAGATCGTCATTGACACCACTCCGCCAGGCAAGCCGAGCATCGGTAGTGTCGACGACAATGAGGGTTCCATCACCGGTCCGATCGACAATGGCGGCAGCACCGACGACCGTCAGCCAACCCTGTCCGGCAAGGGCGACGCAGGTGACACGGTTACCATCATCGATAATGGCAAGGTTATCGGCGAAGTGCCCGTCGGCAAGGATGGCAACTGGTCGTTCACTCCGGAACTTCCGTTGGACGAGGGTGAGCATGCGTTCGAGGTGGTGATCACTGATCCGGCTGGCAACAGCTCCGAATCATCGGATGAATACGTGGTGGTAATCGACCTCACGCCCCCCGCCAAGCCCGGGGCGGACGAAGCCGTGCTGAGCGACAACGAAGGCCAGGTCACCGG
>NZ_DLJW01000028.1:0-144 GCF_002477705.1 Stenotrophomonas sp. UBA7606
ATCAAGCACGGCGACGAAAATGCGCGCAGTGCCAACAGCCTGTTGCGACTGAATGGTTAAGCAGTTCAGCGTCCGAAGCCGCCAGTTCCAGATCATCAAACACTGACCAAAGCAGCGCTCAACGCCTCTCCCCTTGCGGGAGAG
>NZ_DLJW01000028.1:299-1083 GCF_002477705.1 Stenotrophomonas sp. UBA7606
GAGGGGTTGGGGAGAGGGGTTGCCCTCGGCTTCAAGGCTCCGGCCTTCCGCCTGCCAGCGCAGCCCCGCATACAGGCCCAGCAACCCGCACGTCTGGCCGCCACTTGCTTGGCAGCCTGGCTTCGCCTGCGCGAAAAGCACGAAGCCTGCGCACGTCAGTGCAGCAACCAACCCCCTCGTTTCCCCAGTATTGCTGGAAGCCGCGCCGCAGCCCACCAACTGCCCCTCCGATGCCGTCAGCATCCCGTCGCCCGTTTCTGGCACGGCGCATGCATTGATCCAGGCAAGGGCCAGATGGCCGGCACCAGCAGCAGAGGAAGCACACAATGAATCAGGCACTGTGGGTCGCCAAGACCGGCCTGGATGCACAGCAGACGCGCATGTCGGTTGTGTCCAACAACCTCGCCAACACCAATACCACAGGCTTCAAGCGCGACCGCGCCAGTTTTGAAGACCTGTTGTACCAGCAGGTGCGCCAGCCGGGTGGTTCCTCCTCCGCACAGACCCAATTGCCGACCGGCCTGCAGCTTGGCACCGGCGTGCGTGTGGTCGCCACGTCCAAGCATTTCGAGCAGGGCAGCCAACAGCAGACCGGCCGTGCGCTGGACGTGATGGTCAACGGTCGCGGCTTCTTCGAGGTGATGATGCCCGACGGCAGTTCCGCCTATACGCGCGACGGCAGCTTCCAGATCAATGCGCAGGGCGAGCTGGTGACCAACAGTGGTTACCCGGTACAACCGGGCATCCAGGTGCCCGAAGGCGCACAGTCGATGACCATCGGCAG
>NZ_DLJW01000028.1:1149-49093 GCF_002477705.1 Stenotrophomonas sp. UBA7606
CAGTCGATGACCATCGGCAGCGACGGCACCATCAGCGTGCAGATGGCCGGTGAAGCCGCATCGGTCGAGATCGGCTCGCTGACTCTCACCGACTTCATCAATCCCGCCGGCCTGCAGTCCAAGGGCGAGAACCTGTACCTGGAAACCACTGCCTCCGGTCCGGCACAGAACGGTACGCCCGGCCTCAATGGCCTGGGCAACGTGGTGCAGGGCGCACTGGAAGGCAGCAACGTCAACGTGGTCGAAGAGCTGGTGTCGATGATCGAAACCCAGCGCGCCTACGAGATGAACGCCAAGGCGATCTCCACCACCGATTCGATGCTCGGCTACCTCAACAACAACGTCTGACCGGGCATCAGAGGATCAACGTCATGCACCCCACACGCTCCCTGTCTTTGCTCTGCGCTGTGCTCGGCCTGGCCCTCGCCGGCGGCTGCACGCTGGCCGGCGACGTCCGCCCGTACCAGCCGATGGCGCCGATCCAGCCGCTGGTCGTGCCTGCTGCCGCCCCCAGTGCTGGCGCGATCTATGCCGCTGGCCCAGGCCTGAACCTGTATGGCGACCGGCGCGCGCGTGACGTGGGCGACCTGCTCACCATCACCCTGATCGAAAACACGACGGCAACCACCACCGCCAGCACCGCCATCAGCAAGAAATCCGATATCGAGATGGGCACGCCCACCTTGTTCGGGGCACCGGTGACGCTGGGTGGCAAGGACATCCTGGGTGCCTCGGCGGCATCGGACCGTGACTTCAGTGGCAAGGGCAACAGCGCGCAGAGCAACCGCCTGCAGGGCAGCCTGACCGTGACCGTCATCCAGCGCCTGCCCAATGGCAACCTGGTGGTGCAAGGCCAGAAGAACCTGCGCCTGAACCAGGGCGATGAGCTGGTGCAGATCCAGGGCATCGTCCGTTCCGCCGACATCGGCGCGGACAACACCATTCCCTCCAGCAAGGTGGCCGACGCCCGCATCGCCTACGGCGGCCGCGGCGCGGTTGCCCAGTCCAACGCGATGGGCTGGCTGGGGCGTTTCTTCAACTCGGCGTTCGCGCTGTTCTGAGCATGACCATGCGTATCCCTACCCTGCTCCGTTGCGCGCTGGTGGCATTTGCCATCAGCGTCGTCCTGCCCGCCCACGCCGAGCGCATCAAGGACCTGGCCCAGGTCGGCGGCGTGCGCGGCAATGCCCTGGTGGGTTATGGCCTGGTGGTTGGCCTGGATGGCAGTGGCGACCGCACCAGCCAGGCCCCGTTCACCGTGCAGAGCCTGAAAAACCTGCTGGGCGAACTGGGCGTCAATGTTCCGGCAAACGTCAATCCGCAGCTGAAGAACGTTGCCGCCGTCGCCATCCATGCCGAGCTGCCACCGTTCGCCAAACCCGGCCAGACCATCGACATCACCGTGTCCTCGATCGGCAATGCGGTATCGCTGCGTGGCGGCTCCTTGCTGATGGCACCGTTGAAAGGTGCCGACGGCCAGGTCTACGCCATTGCCCAGGGCAATCTGGTCGTTGGCGGCTTTGGCGCGCAGGGCAAGGATGGCTCGCGCGTGTCGGTGAACATCCCCAGCGCCGGTCGCATTCCCAATGGCGCCACCGTTGAGCGTGCCCTGCCCGACGTCTTCGCCGGTGGCGGCGACATCACCTTGAATCTGCACCAGAACGATTTCACCACCGTCTCGCGGATGGTCAGCGCGCTCAACGCCACCTTCGGCGAAGGTGCGGCGCGGGCGGTCGACGGCGGCACGGTGTCGGTGCAGACGCCGACCGATCCGGGCGCACGCATCGGCATGCTTGCACGCATCGAGAACGTGGAGCTCTCACCCGGCACCGCACCCGCGCGCATCGTGGTCAACTCGCGTACCGGCACCGTGGTCATCGGCGCGCAGGTGCGGGTCAGCCCCGCAGCCATCTCTCACGGTTCCTTGACGGTGACCGTCAGCGAATCGACCCAGGTCAGCCAGCCCAACGCATTTGCAGGTGGGCAGACGGTTGCCACGCGGCAGTCCACCATCACGGCCAGCAACGAAGGCAGCCGCATGTTCCGCTTTGACGGCGGCGCGACCCTGGACGAGATCGTACGCGCGGTCAACGAGGTTGGGGCTGCACCAGGCGACCTGATTGCGATCCTGGAGGCCCTCAAGCAGGCCGGCGCGTTGACCGCCGATCTCGAGGTCATCTGACATGCGCATTGCTGCCGCCCCGCTGGAACTGAACCAGAGCACCGCCAACGATCCGGCGCGGATCGACAAGGTCGCGCGCCAGCTGGAAGGCCAATTCGCGCAGATGCTGATAAAGAGCATGCGCGAGGCCAGCTTTGGTGACTCGCTGTTCCCCGGTGAGAACCAGATGTTCCGCGAAATGTACGACCAGCGCATTGCCGAGGCGATGACGCGTGGGCGCGGCATGGGCTTGTCTGCAATGATCGCCCGCCAGCTCGGCGGTGGCGACACCACGGCGCAGGCGCTGGATCCGGCAATCAAGCCCGAAGCTGCGGCCCGCGCCTACCGCCTGGCCAGCCCCGAAGGCGCGGCGCTGCCCCTGCACGACAGCAAACCGGCGCTGGTTGATCCCCTGCAGGGCCTGCCCGACGAAGGGCGCTCTGCATTGCTGGAACCGCAGGCTCAGGCCCTGGACCTGATCGCCGGTCGCGAAAGCAGCAACCTGCATGCAGCACTCGGCGGCAGCAATCCCTACCAGGAGAGCGCACCGCTGGCAGCTGCGGATTGGGCAGCCCTGAGCAATGACCGCTGGAGCAATGTCTCGGCCGCTGAGCGCGGCGATAGCGTGGACACCCGCAGTGCCGACGCCGCTACCGCCCAGCTGGGGGCACATACACCGGAAGGCTTTGTG
The DNA here is from genome assembly GCF_002477705.1 of Stenotrophomonas sp. UBA7606. Classification (NCBI taxonomy): domain Bacteria; kingdom Pseudomonadati; phylum Pseudomonadota; class Gammaproteobacteria; order Lysobacterales; family Lysobacteraceae; genus Stenotrophomonas; species Stenotrophomonas sp. UBA7606. Next base: position 4,002 of record NZ_DLJW01000028.1, read on the forward strand.
GCCAGCGTCTGGCCACACGCCGAACGCGCCGCCCGCGAGCTGGGCGTGGACCCGCGCGCCCTGGTGGCGCAGGCCGCACTGGAAACCGGTTGGGGCAAGCGCCACATCAAACGCGACAACGGCAGCAGCAGCCACAACCTGTTCGGCATCAAGGCCGCGGGCTGGAGTGGCGAGCGCGCCACCACCGGCACCCATGAGTACGTCAATGGCCAGCGCCGCAATGAAGTTGCCAGTTTCCGCGCCTATGGCTCGGTCGCCGAAAGCTTCAACGATTACGTGCGCATGTTGAAAAACAGCCCGCGCTACCAGTCCGCACTCAAGGCCGGCGGTGACGTGCGCGGTTTTGCACAGGGCTTGCAACGGGCCGGTTATGCCACCGACCCCGCCTATGCCAACAAGATCGCCGCCATCGCTGCCGGCCCAACCATCGAGCGCGCCGTTGCCGCCATTGGTGACGCCGGTCTGCGCCTGGGCCAGACATTTGCAAGTGCAGCCGGCATGACCGGCCTTACCCGTCGTTGAGATAGCCGTCCATGTCCAATGTTCTTTCCACCGGTACCAGCGCACTGATCGCCTTCCAGCGGGCGCTGTCGACCGTCAGCCACAACGTGGCCAACATCAAGACCGACGGCTACAGCCGCCAGCGGGTGGACTTTGCCACCCGCAACCCCACCGACCTGGGGTATGGCGATGTCGGCAATGGCACCAAGATCACCGACATCCGTCGCGTGGCCGACCAGCTGGCGATATCCCGCCTGCTGGACAGCAGCGGCGAACTGTCCCGGCTGCAACAGCTGTCCTCGATGGCAGATCGCGTGGATGCGTTGTTCTCCGACTCGGCCACCAATGTCAGTGGCGTGTGGTCCAACTTCTTCGACTCCATCAATGGCCTGGCGGCCAACGCTGCCGGCACCGCCGATCGCCGTGATGTACTGGACAACGCCAACACGCTGGTGGCGCGCTACAAACAGCTCAACAACAACCTTGACGCGCTCAACACCGAGGTCAACAACGGCCTGATCGCCGGCACCAACGAGGTCAACCGGCTGGCCAAGGAGATCGCACAGCTCAACGGCACCATCGGCAGCAATGCCAATGCCGCCGCGCCCGATCTGCTGGACCGCCGCGACCAGCTGATCTCGCAACTGGTGGGATACACCGGTGGCAATGCGGTGATCCAGGACGGCGGCATCATGAACGTCTACACCGCCGGTGGACAGGCACTGGTTGTCGGCACCACCGCCTCGGAAATCACCACCGCACCGGACCCCTACCAGCCCGAGCGCCTGCAGCTGGCAATCAAGACCCAAGGCGTGACCGTCACGGTGGACAACAAGTCCGTCGGCGGGCAGATGGGCGGCCTGCTGGAGTTCCGCGACGACGTACTGACGCCGGCCCAGGCCGAGCTGGGCCGGCTGGCCGTGGGCATGGCCCTGCAGTTCAACCAGGCCCACGCCGAAGGCATGGACCTGTACGGGGACATGGGCGGCGACTTCTTCAACCTGGGCGCGCCCAAGACCACTGCCAATACCGGCAACCTCGGCAACGCCGCACTGAGCGCCAGCTACGGCGATACCACCGCCCTGGACGGCCAGGCGCTGCTGATCAAGTTCAACGGCAGCAGCTGGGAAGCCAGCCGCGCCGATACCGGCGTGGGCGTGGCGATGACCGGCTCCGGCACCGCCGCCGACCCGTTCGTGGTCAACGGTGTGCAGTTCGTGGTCAGCGGCAGCGCCGCAGCCAATGATCGCTTCCTGCTGCAACCTACCGCCGGGGCGATCAATGGCCTGGGCGTGGCTGTCACCGATCCGTCGCGCATTGCCGCTGCCAACCCGATCAAGGCAGCGGCCGATCTGACCAATACCGGCACCGGCGTGCTGGGCAAGCTCGACGTCATCGACGCCGGCAATGCCGCCCTGCTCAATCCGGCCAGCATCGAGTTCATCGATGCCAACCAGTACACCGTCGATGGCGCCGGCCCGTTTACCTACACCGCCGGGCAGACCATCACCGCCAATGGCTGGAGCGTGGTGCTGGATGGCAAGCCCGCCGCTGGCGACAGCTTCTCGGTGGGCAGAACCGCCGCCGGCTCCAGCGACAACGGCAACGCCACCCGCCTTGCCGCGGTGGAAGACGCCAAAGCTTTCAACGCCGGCACGGTGACCCTCAACGGTGCGCTTGGCAGCCTGACCACCCAGGTGGGTTCGGCAGCGCGTGCCGCTGACTACTCGCTGCAGGCGCAACAGGTCATCAACGACAACGCCAAGGCCAACCGCGACTCCATCTCCGGGGTGAACCTGGATGAGGAAGCGGCCGACATGTTGCGCCTGCAACAGGCCTACCAGGCGGCATCGCAGCTGATTTCCACGGCCGACACCATGTTCCAGACAATCCTCAAGGCGGTGGGCTGATGAATCGCATCTCCAGCAACATGATGTATGACCAGTCGGTGGCGCTGATGCTGTCCAAGCAAAGCAAGCTCAACCATCTGGAGCAGCAGCTGTCCACCGGCAAGAAGATCGTCAGCGCCAAGGATGACCCGGTGGGCTCGGGCACGGCGGTCGGCATGGACCGCGTGCTGGCCGAGCTGGAAAAGCTGGGCAGCAACGCCAACACCGCGCAGAACCGTCTGGGCCTGCAGGAAAACGTACTGTCGCAGGCCGGCGAACTGCTGCAGCAGGTGTCCGACCTCACCGTGCAGGCCAACAACCCCGCGCTATCAAACGAAGACCGCAAGGGCGTGGCCAACGAGCTGAAAGCCATCAAGGATTCGCTACTGGCGCTGGCCAACACCACCGATGGCAGCGGCCGCTACCTGTTTGGCGGTGCTGCCGACGCCAATGCGCCCTTCACCGTCAGCAATGGCATTGTCAGCTACAACGGCGACCAGACCCAACGCCAGGTCGAAGTCGCCCCCGGCACCTTCATCAAGGATGCCCTGCCCGGCAGCGAGATCTTCATGCGCGTGCGCACCGGTGACGGCACCGTCGACGGCGCCGCCGCATCGGCCAATACCGGCCAGGCTGTGTTGACCGATATCAGCCGCGACGGCTCCGGCAGCTGGGATGGCAGCAGCTACAGCCTGCATTTCACCGCGGCCGATACCTATGAGGTGCGCGACGCCCGCAATGCGGTGATTGGCACCGGCACCTACGCGTCCGGCGAGGACATCACCTTCGAAGGCCTGCGTGTACGCATTGAAGGTACGCCGGCGGCAGGCGATACGTTCAATGCCGGCCAGGCCGGCACCCGCGACGTGTTCGCCACCATCGACCAGCTGGTGCAGACCCTGCAGATGGATGCCTCCACCCGGGCCGGCCGCACCGCCCAGCAGAACGCCCTGCAAGGCAGCATCCGCGACGTGCGCCGTGCGTCGGAACTGATGATCGACGCGCGCGCCGCCGGTGGCGCACAACTTGCAGCGGCTGACGACGCGGCATCGTTGCGCGAAGCCAATACCGTCACCCTGCAAACCTCACTTTCGCAGATGCGTGACCTCAACTATGCCGATGCCATAGGGCAGTACAAGCTCGAAGGTGCGGCGCTGCAGGCGGCACAGACCATCTTCACCCAGATGCAGTCCATGTCGCTGTTCAACATGATCCGCTGATCAACATCGACGGCAGCGTCGCTGCCACATCTACAACGCAAGGCCCTGAGTACAACGGAGAAGCCCCATGGCACAGATCATCAACACCAACATCATGTCGCTGAACGCTCAGCGCAACCTCAATACCAGCGGCACCTCGTTGGCCACCACGATCCAGCGCCTGTCCTCCGGCCTGCGTATCAACAGCGCCAAGGATGATGCTGCTGGCCTGGCGATTTCCGAGCGTTTCACCACCCAGATCCGCGGCATGGACCAGGCCGCGCGCAATGCCAACGACGGCATCTCGCTGGCGCAGACCGCCGAAGGCGCGCTGGGTGAGATCAGCAACAACCTGCAGCGCATCCGCGAGCTGGCCGTGCAGTCGCGCAACGCCACCAATTCCGACTCCGACCGCGCCGCGCTGGACGCTGAAGTGCAGCTGTTGAAGGCCGAGATCCAACGCGTTGCCGAGCAGACCAACTTCAACGGCACCGCGCTGCTGGATGGCAGCTTCCAGAACCAGGCCTTCCAGGTGGGCGCAGACCAGGGCCAGGTGATCAACATCGCGCAGATCGCCAATGCCAACATCCAGGAACTGGGCAACTGGAACCGAGTGAACACCGCTGCTTCGCTGCCGTCTGTTGCTGCTACCGGTGGCGCGGATGCAGGTACGCCCAACACCGCGGCAGGTACGATCAGCAAGGCATCGTTCGCAACCCCTACCGGGTCGGCCGCGCCTTTCACCTATGACAGCTTCAACCTCAGCGTCAACGGCAAGACCGTATCGGTGGCGGGTGTGACCAACGGCACCACCGCAGCTGATGCGCAGGACAAGCTGCTGGCAAACATCGCTACCGCGATCAACAGCGACCCCTCCATCGGTGGCGCCACCGGTATCCAGGTGGATGCAACCAGTGGTGTCATCACCAACAACGGTGCAGCCGTCACCATTGGTGGCCCGGGCGCATCGGTGATCGGTGGGGCCGTGGCCGTGGCCAGTGCCACCGGCTTCGTCGCCGCCGACTTCGGCGCCGGCAGCTTCAAGATCACCGGCACCCAGGGCGAGGCCGTCATCAACTACCCGGCTGCCGGTGGCAGCGCACAACGTGCCAGTGACCTGGTCAAGGCCATCAACAACCAGAGCTACAACACCGGCGTCACCGCGTCGCTGGAAGACGGCAAGCTGGTGCTGTCCTCGGCTACCGGCAACATCGCTGTGTCCGCCACCGGTACGGGTGCGAACGCCAACGCCGACCTGCTGGCAGCCACCGGCCTGGCCGCCGGTGCGACCGGTGCGATTGGCGACACCCCGGCACCGGCAACCACGGTGGGTACCGCGTGGGTCACCGGTTCGCCGGAAACCGGCTTCGAGGATCTGGACATCACCACCTCCGAAGGCGCCGACAACGCACTCAATGCGATGGACGCCGCGCTGCAGGCCATCAACTCGGCACGCGCCGACCTGGGTGCGATCCAGAACCGCTTCACCTCCACCATCGCCAACCTGAACACCTCTTCGGAAAACCTGTCGGCCGCACGCAGCCGTATCCGCGATGCCGACTACGCCAAGGAAACCGCCGAGCTGACCCGCACGCAGATCCTGCAGCAGGCAGGCACGGCCATGCTGGCGCAGGCCAACCAGGTGCCGCAGAACGTGCTGAGCCTGTTGAAGTAACAGCGGCGAGGCTTGAGCGGGTTCGCGCCGCTCAAGCCTCCAAGCTACCCAGGTAGTGCCGAGCCATGCTCGGCAGCGGCTTTACCGGCATATCAGGCCCGTTTCACGGCCTGATATGCCGCAGGGTTTCGCAGCTTGCACAGCACTATCTGCCTATTCCGGCACTGCCGAAACCTGCCCGACGCAGGCTCCACCGCCGTACCCTTTGCCGAGCATGGCTCGGCACTACAGACGCACAAGCCCCGGGAGACCGGGGCTTGTGCGTTCTGCATTCCTGCTTCTGGCCGGCTTGCACTTACGGCAGCCCTAAAGCTGTCCGCGGACCTGCCGTTATTGGTATCAGCAGCGGTGCTACGGCTCCTACACCCCGCCCCACTGCACCCAGTACCGGCCAGGTGATGTGCCGGACCAAACGCCAAACAGGAAGCCCGAATCATGGCACAAGTCATCAACACCAACATCATGTCGCTCAATGCTCAGCGCAATCTGAACACCAGCGGCTCCAGCCTGGCCACCTCGATCCAGCGCCTGTCTTCGGGCCTGCGCATCAACAGCGCCAAGGACGACGCCGCCGGCCTGGCGATCTCCGAGCGCTTCAGCACCCAGATCCGCGGCATGGACCAGGCTGCCCGCAATGCCAACGACGGCATTTCGATGGCGCAGACCGCCGAAGGCGCGCTGACCGAGATCGGCAACAACCTGCAGCGCATCCGCGAACTGGCCGTGCAGTCCCGCAACGCCACCAACTCCGATTCCGACCGTGAAGCGCTGAACGCCGAAGTGCAGCTGCTGAAGGCCGAAATCCAGCGCGTTGCCGAGCAGACCAACTTCAACGGCACCAAGCTGCTGGACGGCAGCTTCCAGGCACAGTCCTTCCAGATCGGCGCCGACCAGGGCCAGACCATCGACATCGCCCAGATCGCCAATGCCAACATCAAGGACCTGGGCAACTGGAACAAGGTGGATACTGCCGCCGCGGCATCTGCTGCGGCACCGACGGGCACCGTCACCGCTGGCGGTACTGGTGAGATCGATCTGACCAGCCTGGCCGTCGACGCCACCAATGGCGTGGCCGCCTTTGACATCGAAATCAACGGCGCCAAGGTGAACATCACCGCGACCGCTTTCGCCACCGACAACGCCACCACCCAGCAGGCTGTTGCCACCAAGGTTGCCGCCGCCATCAACGCCGCGACCGGTGGTTCGGAAGCTACGGCCACCGCTGGCAAGATTGCACTGGACAACAGCGCTGACGGCTCCAAGAGCCTGTCCGTGAAGGCTGCAGGCGGCCAGTTCACCAGCACCTCTGTTGCCGGTGAAACCGTCTCCTTCGACGCCGGCAGCTTCATTCTGAAGGGTGAGAAGGGCGACGTCACCATCAGCTTCGGCGCAGCTGGCAGCGCTGCGCAGCGCGCAAGCGACCTGGTCAAGGCGATCAACAACCAGAGCTACAACACGGGCGTCAGCGCCTCGCTCGACAAGAATGGCCAACTGGCACTGTCGTCATCCCTGGGTGACTTCGAAATCGCCGGAACCGCCGCTGATGTGCTGAAGCAGACCGGCCTGACCACCGGCAAGACGGTGGATGGCAGCGGCGGCAGCGCTTGGGCTGGCGGTGTCGCAGCCACCGGCTTCTCCGACCTGGACATCTCCACCACCGCTGGTGCCGACAACGCACTGAACGCCATGGACGCTGCCCTGAGCACCATCAACTCGGCCCGCGCCGACCTGGGCGCCGTGCAGAACCGTTTCACCTCGGTGGTGGCCAACCTGAACACTTCGTCGGAAAACATGTCCGCTGCCCGCAGCCGCATCAGCGACACCGACTACGCCAAGGAAACGGCCGAACTGACCCGCACGCAGATCCTGCAGCAGGCCGGTACCGCCATGCTGGCCCAGGCCAACCAGACCAGCCAGAACGTGCTGAGTCTGCTGCGCTGATCCAGTAACCGCTGACCGCATCACCCGGTGTCCGCACCGGGCTTGCCAGGCCCTGCCCTTGTGGCAGGGCCTGTCTGTTTCTGACGTTCGCACGCCCTCGCCTGCCCACTGGCACGGCGCTTGCCTATGGATCAGGGATACCCGGCTAAAGCTTGAGCGCCGGGTGCCGATATCCGGGGAGCCAGCAAGGCTGCCCCTTTGCCGCAAGAGGAATCCACATGGCCACGTCTTCCCTGTCCGCCGTCGGCTCCGGCCTGGACATCCCCACCATCGTGTCGCAGCTGGTTGCCGCTGAACGCGCACCGGCAGCAAACCGCATCAACAACCAGGGGACCACCGCCACCGCCAAACTGTCGGCGCTGGGCAGCATCAAAAGCTCGCTCAGCAGCCTGCAGAGCGCAATGGAGGCCATGGGCAAGGCAGCGGATGTACGCGCCTACAAGACCTCCGTGCCGGAAAACAGTGGTTTCAGCGCCTCCATCGTCACCGATCCGTCCACCGGCAAGACCCTGGCTGCGGCAGGTACCTACAACATCGAGGTGATCAGCCTGGCGCAGCCGCAGAAGCTGAGCTCGGCCGCCTTCGATGCGGACGCCACGGTCGGCAGCGGCAAGCTGAGCATTGCCTGGGGCGAGGAATCCATCGACGTAGATATCGCCTCGGCCAGCAACCTGGCCAGCATCGCCGCGGCCATCAACAGCGCCGCCGGCGGCAAAGGCGTCAATGCCACGGTGATCACCGCCAACGATGGCCAGCACTTGGTATTGAATGCCGTCAATTCCGGCACCGAAGGTGCTTTGAAGGTCAGCACGACCGGCGGCGATGGTGGGTTGGCGGCGTTGACCTGGGACGGCAGCAGTGGCGGCATGAGCGAGATCGCTGCGGCCACCAACGCACACGTCAAGGTTGACGGCTTTGATCGCGAATCGTCCAGCAACTCGGTAAGCGACATCATTGCCGGCGTGACCCTGGATCTGACCAAGGCAGAGGCAGGTACCACCAAGACCTTGACCATCACCCAGGACAACGCGCCGCTGAAGACCACCGTGCAGGCCTTTGTCACCGCGTACAACGCCTCGGTGAGCCTGCTCAAGACGTCCAGCGCCTACAACGCCGATACCGATACCGCCTCGGTGCTGACCGGCGACTCGATGGTTCGCGGCTTGCAGCAACAGCTGCGCGGCCAGCTCAGCGCCAACATCATCGACCTCAAGGAACTGGGCCTGACCGTCAGCAAGGATGGCACCCTGGCGCTGGATGCCAGCACCTTCGACAAGGCCATGGCCAAGAATCCGGCAGCGGCCGAGAAGCTGGTGGGCAAGAGCGGCAAGCTCTACGAGGGCATGAACGGCATCCTCAAGAGCAACCTGGACAGCGGCACCGGTACCCTGGTGCAGCGCACCGATGCGCTGAACAAGGAAATCAAGAAGCTGGAAAAGCAACTGGATGACCTGGACGCGCGCATGGAAAAGGTCTCGGCGCGCTATACCGCGCAGTTCACCGCGATGGACACGCTGGTGTCGCAGATGCAGAGCACCAGCAACTACCTCGCCCAGCAGCTAACCGCGTCCAGCAGCTGATCTGCCCGACCTCAAGTTGCCGCCCCCTCGAGCCGATAGCCTAATCAGGCCATTGCAGTTCCATCGTCTGGCGCCCACGGCGCCGCGATCATCAGGAGATCCACCCCAATGTATGGTTCCAGCCGCCACTACGCCGAGCAGTATCGCCAGGTAGGTGTGTCCACCCGCGTGGTGGACGCCGACCCGCACAAGCTGGTGGCCTTGCTGCTGGAAGGCGCGAGCGAGCGCATCCGCCGCGCCGAGGCCTTCATGGCCCGTGGCGACCAGGCCACCAAGGGCAAGGCCATCGGCGAAGCCTGTGCCATCATCGGCCATCTCAATGGATCGCTGGACCATGTTGCAGGTGGCGATATCGCCGACAACCTGGCCGCACTTTACGAGTACATCGTGCAGCGCCTGACCGAAGCAAACCTCAACAATGACGCCGAGGCCCTGCAGGAGTCGCTGGCGCTGGTGGCCGAGATCGAGTCGGCCTGGAACGCGATCCCGGCCGGTCAACGCGCCTTCCCGGGCGCTGCGGGAGCGCGCTGATGCAGCAGGATCCCACCCTCCAGCTCCAGGCCCTGCACGACGATCTGGACCTGCTGAAGAACGCCATCGAAACCGAAGACCACGACACTGCCGAGCAGATCGTGGCCAGCCACGACCAGCGCCTGCGCCATTACATCCACACGCATGGTGTTGGCGCTACCGCCGATGCGCTGCAGGCGCTGCTGGCACAGCAACAGTCCGTGACCGTGCGCATGCGCGAACTGCGCGACCAGGCCGCCGCGCAGCTGCGCAGCGAACGCCAATCCAACCGCGCTGCCAGCGCCTACGTACAGGCCGGGACGCTGGCATGAATGACGCCGTCGTCCATCCAGCCGAGGCCGCGCTGTTCGACGACGCCCTGAGCTGCTCCCTGCTGCTGCCGGCCCAGTTCCAGGTCGATGCCACGGTACAGCGCCCGGGCAGTTCCGAAATGCTGCTGCGCAGTGTGGCCCTGGTGGAGGATGCGCGCGGCAACGACGACGCTGATGAGCGCAGCGATGCCAGCCTGCAACTGCAGCGGCTCGAAGCGCGCCTGGACCTGACCCTGGTGCTGCTTGGCCGCCTGCTGCAGCAGTCCGCGCCACAGCTGCCCGCCACGCCGCTGCGCTGGTCCCGTCATGGCCTTCGCCTGCACCTTGCCAACGCCAGTGGCGCCGCCATTGGCAGCAAGGGCGTGGTACGGCTGCAGCCGGCCGAATGGTTGCCCGACAGCATCGAACTTCCTGTCGAAGTGCTGGCCGAAGCCAGCGACACCACCGGCAGCCTGTTGTGGCTTCGCCTGCACAACCCCAGCGAAGCGTTGTCCGCGGCCTTGGAGCGGCATCTGTTCCGCCTGCACCGCAAGCAGATAGCCGACAGTCGGCGGCCGCGATGAACACCCCCTACTTTTGGCCTGCTGGCGCGGCTGCGGCAGCTCGGCTAAGGTGCAGGCTCTTCTATTCAGCCAACTCCCTGTGCGCGTTCTGATCGTCGATGACCACACCCTGGTCCGGGCCGGCCTGACCCGCCTGCTGCAGACCTTTGACGGTGTCCATGTGGTCGCCGAGGCCAGCAATGCCGAACAGGCATTGGAGATGGCGCTGTTCCACGTGCCGGACCTGGTGCTGATGGACCTGTCCCTGCCCGGCCGTAGCGGCCTGGAGGCACTTACCGACATCCGCATGCGCCTGCCGCATGCGCGCATCGTGGTGATGTCCATGCACGACGATACCGCCCATGTCCGCGATGCGCTGGACCGCGGTGCTGCTGGTTTCATCGTCAAGGACGCCGCACCTGCCGAGTTGGAACTGGCCATGCGCGCCGCCCACAACGGCCAGATTTTCCTCAGCCCGCATATCTCCGCCAAGATGCTGGCCCCGCTGATCGGCCGCGAGCGGCCAACCGGCGTTGCCGCGCTGTCGCCACGACAGAAGGAAATCCTGCGCCGGCTCGGTGGTGGGCAGACCACCAAGGAAATTGCCGCCGAGCTGGGCATCAGCGTCAAAACCGTGGAAACCCACCGCGCCCGGATGATGGAAGCACTGGGCTGCCGGCGCGCCAACGACCTGCTGTTGCTGGCAGTGCGCCATGAAAACGACTTGAGCTGAGTATTTCGGCCCATCGGATTTGCTTGCCGTCACAAAAACGGATTTCCGGCACCCCGGGCGCCTCGACTCAATAAAAACAGTGGGTTACCTGTTTTTTACGAAGCATTCGCGTCAGAAAATCGACGCAATGTAGGGGATCTACCTACAAACTGTAGGGTCGCAAATGACACCCCTCAGGGTGTCCCCTATTTTTACCCCGACAGCAGACACGCAAGATGCGTTCCATAACGCGTCCTTCACATGGCGCCTTGGGGAAACGCATGAAAGCCACTCTGTCCGCCCAACTGGGCCAACAGCTCCACCTCACGCCTGCCCTGCTGCAGTCCATCCGCCTGCTGCAGCTCAATGGCATGCAGTTGGAACTGGAAGTGCGCCAGGCATTGGAAAGCAATCCGCTGCTGGAGCTGCACGAAGAGCGCGAGGACAGCGTGGCCGACACCCCGGCCGAACAGGCACAGACCGACACCGCCGCGTTCGACGAACTGCCGGAAAGCTCGATGTGGGACGTGCACGGCGCCAGTTGGAACGGTGCCGACGAGGACCGCATGGCGCGCATCGCTGGCGGCGAGTCCAGCGATCCGCAGCTGCGGGTACTCAACGCACTGGCGCTGGAACTGGACGATGCCGACCTGGCTGCGGCCGCATTCTGGCTGGAAAACTGCGACGATGCCGGCTACCTGCAGGCCCCCCTGACGCAGCTGTCGCGCCTGGCCAGCGCCCGCCTGGACCGGACTGAAGCGGACCTTGAAGCCATCCGCCAGCGCCTTCTGCTTGGCGAACCGGCGGGCATGGCCGCCGTTGACCTTCGCGAATGCCTGCAGGCCCAGCTGCGCGCCCTGCCCGGCCGGGTACCTGCCCGCCATCTGGCAGCACGCCTGCTGGACAGCGACCTGTACCTGCTCGCCGAGCACGACTACGCCACACTGGCCAAGCAGCTGGACGCCGAGGTGGACGATGTCTGCGAAGCTTTCCGGCTGGTGTTGTCGCTGCGCCCGCGCCCGGCTGAAGCGCTGCTGCCGGAAGTCGATGCCAGCGTCATCCCCGATGTGGTCGCCTGGCACGCCGATGGCCAGTGGCGCGTTGCACTGAATCCTTCCACCACCCCGCGCCTGGGCATCAATGCCGGCTACGAGAAGGTGGTGGCCGAGAGCAGTGGCGAGAGCGCGCAGCCGCTGCGCGAGATGCTGCAGGAAGCCCGCTGGCTGACCCGCGGACTGTCGATGCGCTACGACACCCTCATCCGCACCGCCCGCGTCATCGTCGAGCGTCAGGCCGCGTTCCTGGTCAAGGGCGAGGAAGCAATGGCTCCCCTTACCCTGAAGGAAGTGGCCGACAGCATCGGCATGCACGAGTCCACGGTCTCGCGCATCACCTCCGGCAAGTACCTGCAGACACCGCGCGGCACCTTCGAGCTGAAGCACTTCTTCGCCGTCCGGCTGGAAGGCGCAAGCGTCTCCGGGCAGGCGGTCAAGGCCATGGTCAAGCGCCTGATCGACGCCGAACCGGCCGGCCGGCCGCTGGCCGATGACGCCATCGCCGGCCTGCTCTCACGGCAAGGTGTCAATATTGCCCGCCGAACCGTCGCAAAATATCGCGAACAGCTTGATATCGCCCCCGCCCGCGAACGTCGCCGGCAGGCTGCCAAGCCCCAGCTGGCCCGTGTGGGCTGAAACCAGGAATCGCCATGAACAAGCTCACCGTCCTGCTGGTCGACGACCACGAAGGCTTCATCAACGCCGCCATGCGCCACTTCCGCAAGGTCGACTGGCTGCAGGTGGTTGGCAGCGCTGCCAATGGCCTGGAAGCCATCGAGCGTTCGGAAGAACTGCGCCCGCAGGTGGTGTTGATGGACCTGGCGATGCCGGAAATGGGCGGCCTGCAGGCCACCCGCCTGATCAAGACCCAGGACGACGCCCCCTACATCGTCATTGCCAGCCACTTCGATGACTCCGAGCACCGTGAGCACGCGCTGCGCGCCGGTGCCGACAATTTCGTCAGCAAGCTGTCCTACATCCAGGAAGTCATGCCGATCCTGGAAGCGCTCAAGGAGCCCGGCCATGAGTGAGTCACGCATCCTGGTGATCGATGCCGACGGCGTCCGCGCCGAACGCACCCTCGCCCTGTTGGAGTTCATGGATTTCAACCCGCGGTGGGTCAGTGACGCGCAGGACATCGATACCAGCCGCCACCGCGGCAATGACTGGATGGCGATCGTGGTCGGCGCACTGGAAGACGCCGACCGCGCTGCTGGCTTCTTCGGCTGGCTGGCGGGTGCCTCGCTGCCACCGCCGATCCTGCTGGCCGAAGGCGACCCGCTGGCGTTCTCGCGCCACTACGGCCTGCACGAGGCCAACGTGTGGCCGCTGGAACAGCCGATGCGCCACCCCCAGGTCGAATCCCTGCTGCGCCGTGCCAGCCTCAAGCGTCTGGATGCCGAGCACCAGGCTGGCAGCACCGATGACAGCGGCCCCACCGGTCATAGCCCCGCGGTCACCGAACTGCGCCAGCTGATCGAACAGGTCGCCAATTTCGATACCACTGTCCTGGTGTTGGGTGAGTCCGGCACCGGCAAGGAGGTGGTGTCACGCGCCATCCACCAGCGCTCACCGCGCCGTGATGGGCCATTCGTGGCCATCAACTGCGGTGCCATTCCGCCGGACCTGCTGGAAAGCGAACTGTTCGGCCACGAAAAAGGTGCTTTCACCGGTGCGCTCAGCGCCCGCAAGGGCCGCTTCGAAATGGCGGAAGGCGGCACCCTGCTGCTGGACGAAATCGGCGACATGAGCCTGCCGATGCAGGTCAAGCTGCTGCGCGTACTGCAGGAGCGCAGCTTCGAGCGGGTCGGCGGCAACCAGACCATCCGCTGCAACGTGCGGGTCATCGCCGCAACCCATCGCAACCTGGAATCGCGCATCAGTGAAGGCAAGTTCCGCGAGGATCTGTTCTATCGCCTGAACGTGTTCCCGATCGACGTGCCGGCGCTGCGCGAGCGCACCACCGATATCCCCGCGCTGGTGGAAACCATCGCTGCCCAGTTGGCCCGCACCGGCCGCGGCGAAGTGCGCTTCACCAACGAGGCACTGCAGGCATTGGCCGGTTACGCCTGGCCGGGCAATGTGCGCGAGCTGACCAATCTGGTCGAACGCCTGGCGGTTTTGCATCCGGGCGGCAACGTGCGGGTGCAGGACCTGCCCAGCCGCTACCGGGGTGACCAGACCATGGCCGCCACGCCCGTCACCGAGGAAGAGCGCCCCATGCTGCTGGGGCAGATCAGCGCACCGGCGCAGGCCAGTGCCGTGGCGTCCAATGCTGGCGGCATCACCGCATTGGCCAGTCTGCCCAGCGAGGGTCTGGACCTGCGCGACCACATGGCCGGCATCGAGTTGACCCTGATCAACGAAGCACTGGAGCGTACCCACGGTGTGGTTGCCCATGCGGCCCAGTTGTTGGGTCTGCGCCGCACCACCCTGGTCGAGAAACTGCGCAAGTACGGCATCGAACGCGAACCGGCCGAAGCCACCGGTTGATCCGGCAGCAGGGCAACGGCAGGAGCGGCATGGCCGCCAGGCCGGCGACGCATCGGCAGGTGCAGATGCGTCGCCACATAGGCAGGCCCTTGCCGGGCATGGCTCGGCACTACCCCGCGATGGCGCTTGGCGCGGCGTAATCCGGTAAGCGAGCACCGGCGCAAGCCTGGCGTCCGGCTCCAAGACACATCCATCGCAAGGCCCTTGCCGAGCATGGCTCTGCACTACACGGCACTCCTCTGCGCGCAGCGCACGCCGCGAAGCACGAGCGCAGCCATGACCGCGAACCTCACTCGGCTCCGGCTCTGGCGCATCAGGGCCAGACAGCATCCTCACTCTGCGGACCAATGCCCGCCTCTCGCCAAGCGCCAGGTTCTCGCGCTCAGCGGCAACTTCGTCCCGCCAGCTTCGCGCCTGCAAAACGCCATCCCGATTCACCACAAACCGTAGGCCGAACATGACAAGACAGATGCACGGCGCATCCGTCGTGACCTTGACCCATCGGCATGTCGATTTACCGGCGCGGTGTCGGCTTTCAGACAGGTCCGGCCTCTCCTGCGCCAGCAGATCCCTTCACATTCGTGGCACACCACTTGCAAGTGTGAAGACCGAAACGCTTGCTACCGGAACCCCACCCGATGTCCCATTCGATTACCTCCGTGCTTTCCCAGATCCGCAGCCTGCAGAGCCAGGTGGGCCAGGTAGCGCCCGCCGCCGATCTGCCCCGCAGCAACGCGATCCAGGGATTGGCCGAAGGCAACGCCGTCAACGCACCGTCCTTCAGCCAGACCCTGGAAGGGGCACTGAAAGGCGTCAACGAAGCACAGCAGAAGTCCGGCCAGTTGGCCGCCGCGTTTGAACGCGGCGACGCCACTGCCGATCTGGCCAAGGTCATGGTCGCCTCCCAACAGTCCCAGCTGGCGTTCCGCGCCACCGTGGAAGTCCGCAACCGTCTCGTCCAGGCTTACCAGGACGTGATGAACATGCCGCTGTAAGGATAGATACGCATGGCATTCGCGCTGTCCAAAGAGTCGTTGAACTCCGAACAGGCCGGGGCCTGGTTCGACCGTCTGCACAGCCTGCAGATCACCCGTCGGCTGGGCTTGATGGCGATGATCGCCGTGGCCGTGGCGGCCGGCCTGTTCGTGTTCTTCTGGGCACAGAAAACACCGATGGTGCCGCTGTATACCGGGCTGGACCAGAAGGCCACCGCCGAGGCCACCGACCTGTTGCGGGCAGCACAGATTCCGTTTGCGCTGGACGCAGCCACCGGTGCCATCACCGTGCCGGAAAAGAACATCCACGACGCGCGGCTGAAGCTGGCCGGCTCCGGCCTGACGGACAGCGGCCGTCTGGGCTTTGAGCTGATGGAACGTGACCCCGGTTTTGGCGTGAGTCAGTTCGTCGAGAACGCCCGCTACCAGCATGCGCTGGAAACCGAACTGGTACGCACCATCACCGCGTTGCGCCCGGTACGCGATGCACGCGTGCACCTTGCCATCCCCAAGCCAAGTGCCTTCACCCGCCAGCGTGACGTCGCCAGCGCCTCGGTGGTGCTGGAGCTGCGTGGTGGCCAGCAGTTGGAGCGCAACCAGGTGGATGCCATCGTGCACATGGTCGCCTCCAGCATCCCCGACCTGGCCCCCGAGCGCGTCACCGTGGTCGACCAGAGCGGGCGCATGCTCACCATCGCCGATCCCAACAGCGATGCCGCACTCAATGCCGCACAGTTCGACCAGGTGCGACGCCTGGAAGGCTCCTACAACCAGCGCATCCGCGAGCTGCTGGAGCCGATGACAGGTGCTGGCCGCGTCAATCCGGAAGTCAGTGTCGACATGGACTTCTCGGTGGTGGAGGAAGCGCGCGAGATCTACAACGGCGAACCGCAGAAGGTACGCAGCGAGCAGATCAGCGAGAACAGCAGCAACGTGCCGGGCCCGCAGGGCGTACCCGGTGCGGCCAGCAACACCCCTCCGGGCCCTGCCGCTGCGCCGGCCACGGCGGCCACCCCCACAGAAACCTCAAAGAACGCTACCCGCAACTACGAGCTGGACCGTACCCTGCAGCACACCCGCCAGCCGGCCGGCCGCGTCAACCGCGTCTCGGTGGCGGTACTGGTCGACCACGTGCCGCGTGCCGGCGCCAACGGCAAAGTCAGCGACCAACCCCTGAGTGCGGCCGAACTGACCCGCGTCGAGGCACTGGTCAAGCAGGCGGTGGGTTTCAATGCCGAGCGCGGTGACACCGTCTCGGTGATGAATGCCCCGTTCGTGCGCGAGGCCGTGCCGGTGGAGGCCCCCAACTGGTGGGAGAACCCGCAGGTGCGTGACGCACTGCGCCTGGTACTGGGTGCGATCGTGGTGCTGGCGCTGTTGTTCGGCGTGCTGCGCCCTGCCCTTCGCCAGATTGCTGGTCCGCCGAAGGCCCTGCCCGGTGCGCTGGACGATCCGCTGCGCGCCGATGTCCAGGTGTTGGACGACGGCACTGAAATGCCGGCGCTGGCCGCCGATCGCCTGCAGTTGGACGGTGCCCCGACCCTGGCGCTGCCGGTGGATGCCTACGAGGAACGCCTGCGCATGGCCCGTGAAGCAGTCAAGACCGATTCCAAGCGCGTGGCCCAGGTAGTGAAGGGATGGGTGGCAAATGACTGAGGTGATTCCAATGACCGGCGTGCAGCGCGCTGCCGTGCTGCTGCTGTCGCTGGGCGAGGCTGACGCGGCCGAAGTGCTGCGCCACATGGAACCCAAGGAGGTGCAGAAGATCGGCATCGCCATGGCCACCCTCACCGACGTCACCCGCGAGCAGGTGCAGCAGGTGATGGACGAATTCGGCAACGAGCTGGGCAACAAGACCTCACTCAGCGTCGGCTCCGACGACTACATCCGCAACATGCTGGTGCAGGCACTGGGCAACGAGAAGGCCAGCAACCTGATCGACCGCATCCTGCTGGGCCGTAACACCACCGGCCTGGACGCGCTGAAATGGATGGACCCGCGGGCAGTGGCCGACCTGGTGCGCAACGAGCACCCGCAGATCATCGCCATCGTCATGGCCCACCTGGAAACCGACCAGGCCGCCGAGGCACTGAAGCTGCTGCCCGAACGTACCCGCGTCGATGTACTGCTGCGTATCGCCACCCTGGACGGCATTCCACCCAATGCCCTGAACGAGCTCAACGAGATCATGGAGCGGCAGTTCGCCGGCAACCAGAACCTGAAGTCGTCCAATATTGGCGGCGTGCAGTGCGCGGCCAACATCCTCAACTTCATGGACGGCGGCCAGGACCAGACCATCCTGACCGAAATCGCCCGCATCGATGCCCCGCTGGGCAGCCGCATCCAGGACCTGATGTTCGTGTTCGACGACCTGGTGGACCTGGACGACCGCGAGATGCAGCTGGTGCTGCGTGAGGTCAGCGGCGAGCGCCTGGGGCTTGCCCTGCGTGGTGCCGACATCAAGGTACGCGACAAGATCACCCGCAACATGTCCCAGCGTGCGGCCGAGATCCTGCTGGAAGACATGGAGGCACGCGGACCGGTGCGCCTGTCCGACGTGGAAGGTGCGCAGCGTGAAATCCTGGCCATCGTCAAGCGCATGGCCGACGAAGGCACCATCACCATTGGCGGCGCCGCGGAGGCCATGCTGTGAGCAATGTCGTGCGCTGGCATGCACCGGATCTCAATGCCGCCGCGTTCGTGCCGGAGGCCGTGGAAGTGCCGGCCACGCCCATCGAAACCGTCACCGCCGAACCCGCTCCCCCGCCGGTGCTGCCGCCGACGCTGGAGGAAATCCAGGCCATCCGTGACGCCGCACAGGAAGAAGGCTTCCAGCAGGGCCATGCCGAGGGTTATGCCCAGGGCCAGGCTGAAGTGCGTCGCCTCACCGCGCAGATCGAAGGCATCCTGGACAATTTCAGCCGCCCGCTGCAGCGGCTGGAAAACGAAGTGGTTGGTGCCTTGGGTGAATTGTCGGTGCGCATTGCCGGCTCCTTGCTGGCGCGCGCCTATCAGGCCGACCCTGCCCTGCTGGCCGAACTGGTCAATGAGGCACTGGACACAGTGGGCGGCGCCAAACGCGATGTCGAGGTGCGGCTGCACCCGGACGACATCGGCGCGATCCACACCCTGTTGAGCCTGCCCGAAGGCCAGCGGCTGGTACCCGATGCCAGCCTGAGCCGAGGCGATCTGCGCGTGCATGCCGAGGCGGTGCGCATTGATGGCACCCTTGATGCCCGCCTGCGTGCCGCGCTGGGTACCGTACTGCGCCGCGCCGGGGCAGCACAATGAGCGCAGCAGGCTCGCCCGCTCCGGCCGAATGGGCCGCCGCCCGCGACCTGCGCCTGGCCGCACGGCTGGATGCGATCGCACTGGATGCCAGCAATGGCCACGGACTCGTGCGCGAAGGCATCCTGCGCCGCGCCGTCGGCCTCACCCTGGAAGCCGTCGGCTGCGAAGCGCCGATGGGGGCCAGTTGCAAGGTCGAGATCATCGATGGTGGCTGGGTGGAGGCCGAAGTGGTCGGCTTTTCCGGCGACCGCACCTACCTGATGCCCAGCGCCGAACTGCATGGCCTGCTGCCCAATGCGCGGGTGGTGCCCTCCTACCGCCGGGGGGGCGTGGAGGTAGGTGAAGGCCTGTTGGGCCGGGTCATCGACTCCGATGGTGTGCCGCTGGATGGCAAGGGCCCGATCCGCGCCGAGGGCAACGTCGGCATGGCCGGTGTCGCCATCAATCCGCTGGCACGTGAACCCATCACCCAGCCACTGGACGTGGGCGTACGTGCCATCAATGCCCTGCTGCCGATCGGCCGTGGCCAGCGTGTTGGCCTGTTCGCCGGCTCGGGCGTGGGCAAATCCACCCTGCTGGGCATGATGACCCGCTACACCTCGGCCGACGTGATCGTGGTGGGGCTGATCGGTGAACGTGGCCGCGAAGTCCGCGACTTCGTCGAAACCACCCTGGGCGAGGAAGGCCTGCGCCGCGCCGTGGTGGTGGCCAGCCCCGCCGACCGGCCGCCGCTGGCGCGCCTGCACGGCGCCTACCGCGCCACGGCCATCGCCGAGTGGTTCCGCGACCAGGGGCTGAACGTGCTACTGCTGATGGATTCGCTCACGCGTTTTGCGCAGGCACAACGCGAGATTGGCCTCTCTGTGGGCGAACCGCCAACCACCCGCGGCTACCCGCCGTCGGTATTCGCCAAGCTGCCGGCGCTGGTGGAACGCGCCGGCAACGGCGCCAAGGGCCGTGGTTCGATCACTGCCTTCTACACCGTGCTGACCGAAGGCGACGATCCGCAGGACCCGATCGCCGACGCCGCACGCGCCATCCTTGACGGCCACATCCTGCTCTCGCGCCGCGTCGCCGACAGCGGCCTGTACCCTGCCATCGACGTCGAATCCTCGGTCAGCCGCGTGGTCCAGGACATCGCCGACGATACCTGGCGTGCCCGTATCCGCAAGCTCAAGCGGCTGGTATCGGCGTACTCGGCCAACCGCGACCTGATCGCCATTGGCGCCTACCAGCGCGGCAACGATCCGGTCACCGACGAGGCGCTGGAGCGTTGGCCGGAGATCATGGAATTCCTCGGTCAGGACGTACACAACGCCGCTGACCTGCACCACAGCCTCACCGCCCTACAAGCCCTGGTAGACAGCGAGAAAACCGCATGAGCCCTTCCCGTCGCCTCGACCCGCTGCTGCGCCGTGCGCAGGACCGCGAAGACGAAGTTGCCAAGGCGCTGGCCGAACGCCAGCGCACGCTGGACATGCACCAGTCGCGTCTTTCCGAGCTGCGCCAATATGCCGACGAGTACGCCAACGCACAGCTGGCCACCACCAGCGCCGCCCAGCTGATGAACCGCCGCGCCTTCCTCGACCGGCTGGACAATGCCGTGCAGGCACAGAGCAAAACGGTGGACAGCAATCAGGAGCGCGTTGAAGCCGAACGCGCCCGCCTGTTGCTGGCCAGCCGCGACAAGGCCGTGCTGGAGCAGTTGGCCGCCAGCTATCGCGCCCAGGAAAAACAGGCCGCCGACCGCCGCGACCAGCGTGAGATGGACGATGTAGGTGCCCGCCGCGCCCGCCTGGCGCAGGCCGCAGCCGACCCTGACGACCAGGGCGAATCACGATGAACGTGCTCGCTGCCGGCAGCATCGCCAACACGACCGAGATCAGCGCCTCACCGCGTGCGACGGGCAATGACGGCGCGCGTGCCGACAAGCCGTTCGACAAGCTGCTGCAGGACCGCCCTGCAGCGGACAACCAGGCCCGGCAGGCAAGCCGCGACACGGATGGCACCCAGCTCGATGCCCCTGGCAGCGATGCCGAGGCCGCAGACCAGAGCGCCCCCTCAGCCGCGGCAACGGAGCGGCCGAATACCGACGACAGCGATGGCAATCGCGGCGCCGATACCGATGCGCCTTGGCCACCGCCCGGTCTTGCGGTCCTGCTTGGCGTGCCGGCACCCGAACCTTCCGCGCCCAACGCCGCTGCTGCTACCAACCCGCCGGCCGGCATAGGCCAGGACAAGGCCACTCCCTTGGCCTTGGCGGCGCAGCCGCCGGTCGCGGCGACTGGCACGACCGCCATGCCTGCAACGGAGGATGCCGCAGCGCCCCTGGTCACCGCACAGATCGCCGTCAAAACCGTGACCGACGATACCGACGTCGATGCCCCTGCCCCGGCCAACGTTGCCCCGCTGCTACAGAGCCAGCCACTGCAGGAGCTGCGCGCGCCCAGCGCGCTGGCGGTGACCCAGGCGCCCACGCCAACCCCGGATCTGGACAGCGGCGATTTCGACGAGGCCATCGGGGCACGCGTCGGCTGGCTGGCGGACCAGAAGATCGGCCATGCGCATATCCGCATCAGCCCCGACCAGATGGGCCAGATCGAGGTGAAGCTGCAGATGGACGGCGACCGCGTGCATGCCAGCTTCACCGCTGCCAATGCCGATGTACGCCATGCGCTGGAAAGCAGCCTGCCGCGCCTGCGCGAAATGCTGGGCGAGCAGGGCATGCAACTGGCGCATGCCGACGTAGGCCAGCAGCAGAACGAAAGCCCTGCACAGCACGCGCCCCGCGGCGCCGGCAACGCATCGACAGGCAGCAGCGCCGAGAGCCCGGATCTGAAGGCCGGCCGCCCCCTGCGCATGCGCGGCCTGCTCGACGCCTACGCCTGAGCTCCCCGGGTAGCAGCGGCATAAGCCAGGAAGCCAACAGGCTACCCGACCGCTTTTACAGCGGCGGCAGCCCCCGTTTCGCGGTTCCGGCCGCACCAGCCCCGACGTGACGGAAATCCGTCGGGCGCTTTCAGGCACACGGCTTGCATCTACAGGGGCAGCAATCCTGAGGAGCACCACGTGGCCGTTGCCGCAGACAAGTCCCGCAAAACCGAACCCGCCAAGGACGCGCCGGCCAAGCCGCGCCGTTCCCTGCTGGTGCCGGCCCTGATCGCCCTGTTCGCTGCGGCCGCCGCCGGTGGTGCGGTCTGGTATTTCACCCAGGGTCAGACCGCCGACCATGCGGCCGCTGCCAAGAAGCCGGCAACCCCGGCCCCGGCGCAGTACTTCGCGCTGGATCCGGCCTTCGTGGTCAACCTCAATGGCCCCATCGACGGCCCGCGCTACCTGCAGGTGGAAGTGCAGCTGATGACCCGCGATCCGCTGGCCCTGACGGCGTTGCAGACCCATGCCCCGGCCATCCGCGCGCGCTTGCTGATGCTGTTCTCGCAGGTGGAACCGGCGCAGATCGCAGACCGCCCCGGCAAGGAAAAGCTGCAGGCCAATGCCCTGGCCGAAGTGCAGAAGCTGATGAAGGCCGAAACCGGCAACAACAGCGCCGACCAACTGCTGTTCACCAGCTTCGTCACCCAGTAAGGCGGCCCGATGAGCATCAACGACCTGCTGTCACAGGACGAGATCGATGCCCTGCTGCATGGCGTGGATTCGGGCGCGGTCACCACCGACGAGCCCGGCCCCGCGCCCGGCGAAGCAAGGGCCTACGACTTCGCCAGCCAGGACCGCATCATCCGCGGCCGCATGCCGACCCTGGAGATGGTCAACGAACGTTTCGCACGGCTGTGGCGCATCGGTCTGTTCAATCTGATCCGGCGCTCGGCCGAGTTGTCGGTGCGCGGCATCGAGCTGATCAAGTTCGGTGACTACCTGCACTCGCTGTACGTCCCCACCAACCTCAACCTGATCCGCTTCAAGCCACTGCGTGGCACTGGCCTGATCGTGTTCGAGCCGACCCTGGTGTTTGCCATCGTCGACAACTTTTTCGGGGGTGATGGCCGATACCCCACCCGTATCGAAGGCCGGGAGTTCACTGCCACCGAGATGCGGGTCATCCAGCTGATGCTGAAGCAGACCTTTGCCGACATGCGCGAGGCCTGGGGCCCGGTGATGAACGTCGACTTCGACTACATCAATTCCGAGATCAACCCGCATTTCGCCAATATCGTCAGTCCGCGCGAGTACGTGGTGGTCAGCCGCTTCCACGTTGAGCTGGATGGCGGCGGTGGCGACATCCACATCACCCTGCCGTACTCGATGCTGGAGCCGATCCGCGAGCTGCTGGATGCCGGCATCCAGAGTGATCGCAACGACCGCGACGAAAGCTGGGCCACGATGCTGCGCGAGCAGCTGGACACCGCCGAGGTGGAACTGTCCAGCGTGCTGGCCAAGCGCCGCATGAGCCTGCGCGAGCTTACCCGCTTGAAAATCGGCGACATCCTGCCCATCGAGATGCCCAAGGAAGTGCCGTTGTGCGTCGAAGGCATACCGGTGTTCACCGGCGAGTTTGGCGTCGCCAACGAACGCAACGCAATCAAGATCACCGCCACCCATCCGCCGGGCCGGCGCCCCACCGTTCCCGTGATCCAGGACAACAGCAATGAATGACACCCAATCCCCTGACAACGGCAACGCCGCTACGCCGGCGCAGTTCGCCAACCTGCAGGCCGACGGCGCCAACACCACCGACCTGGACCTGGACGTCATCCTGGACGTTCCGGTGACCCTGTCGCTGGAAGTAGGCCGCGCCCGCCTGCCGATCCGTAACCTGCTGCAGCTCAACCAGGGCTCGGTGGTGGAACTGGAGCGTGGCGCTGGCGAATCGCTGGATGTATTCGTCAACGGCACCCTCATCGCGCATGGCGAGGTGGTGGTCATCAACGACCGCTTCGGCGTGCGCCTGACCGATGTGGTCAGCCCCAGCGAGCGTATCCGGAGACTGCGTTGATCGCACTGCTCGCCCATGCCGCACCTGCCGCCAAGGCGGCCGCGCCGGTGGGCCAGCATGCGGCCACCTCCCCGGGGTTGTTCGGTGCGTTCTTCACCTTGTTGCTGGTACTGGGCCTGATCATCGGCCTGGGCTGGCTGCTCAAGCGCATGCCCGGCGGTGCGTTCCGTCCTGCCGAGGGCCTGAAAATCGTCGCCAGCCTCAATATCGGCGCCAAGGAGCGCGTGGTGGTGGTCGACGTCAATGGTCAGCAGCTGCTGCTGGGTGTGACCGCCGGCGGCATCAGCAACCTGCACCAGCTGCCCGAGCCGCTGCCGCAAACGCCGCCCCCGGCACTCCCCCATCTCAAACAACTTCCGAATTTCGCGCAGTTGCTGCAACAGAAGCTGCGCAAGGACGCCTGACCATGCTGGCCCATCGCTTCAACCCCCGTCTTTGTTGGCAGCTGCTGGCACTGGTAGCCGTGTTCGCCCTGCCGCTGTTTGCCTGGGCCGCACCGGCCGCACCGCAGCTGCCAGCGCTGCCGGACGTCAACGTGGGCAAGATCGGCAACCAGGCGGTGAGCCTGCCGTTGCAGACCCTGCTGTTGATGACGGCAATCACCTTGTTGCCGTCGATGCTGCTGGTGCTTACCGCCTTCACCCGCATCATCATCGTGCTGGGCCTGCTGCGCCAGGCGATGGGCACAGGACAGACGCCCTCCAACCAGATCCTGCTGGGCCTGGCCCTGTTCCTGACCGCGATGATCATGATGCCGGTGTGGGACAAAGCCTGGTCCACCGGCATGGCCCCCTATCTGGACGGCCAGATCGATTTCCAGACGGCGTGGACGTTGACGACCGAGCCATTGCGGGCCTTCATGCTGGCGCAGGTACGAGAAACAGACTTGATGACATTCGCCGGTCTGGCCGGACACGGCGCCTATGCCAGCCCCGATGCCATCCCGTTCCCGGTACTGGTGGCCTCGTTCGTCACCAGCGAGTTGAAGACCGCCTTCGAGATCGGCTTCCTGATCTTCATCCCCTTCGTCATCATCGACCTGGTGGTCTCCAGCGTGCTGATGTCGATGGGCATGATGATGCTCTCGCCCATGCTGGTCTCGGCACCGTTCAAGATCCTGCTGTTCGTGCTGGTCGATGGCTGGGTGCTGGTGGTGGGCACCCTGGCGGCGAGCTTCAACGCGGTGTGATACCGCCGCTGGCGGCAGGCGCTGCGTCAGCATTGCAGCCATCAGCGTCTCCGCCAAGGCGTCAAAAGCGATCTGCCGGCAATTATGCCGCCTGTCGGAAGCAACTCCATCTGGCGGCCAGGCGATTGCCTGCAAGGTTCTGATCCGGGACTGCGCTGCGGCCTACTTCAGGCGGTCAGCGCCGCGACTATGGTGCCGCCGGATCATCTCGTCCAGGTACAGATCCAGAGCGGCCTGCGCATCAGCGGCGACCTCCTTGTTCTTCAGCGCCCGGCGCAGGCGTTCCATCAATACCGAATCACGACACTCGGCCACGCTTTCGTTGTCGCGCTGGCGGCTCATGCGGTAGCGGCGCGCGCGTTCGGCAGGCGTCAGCGCGGTGTCATAGAGCTTGGGCCGTCCCCTGCCACGTTTTGGAGCGGGCGTGGTGGGCTGGGTCGTGTCGTCGTCGTGTTGCACTGCTTCGTACCGGCGGTTTTCAGCGCCTGATACTAATGTAATGCGTCACGAATTGAACGCGTTGCCGTCGCGGACACCCCAAGGGAAATGCCCTTGCCCTTGGCAAGGCGTGAACCGACAGACCACCTGCGTTGCACTGCGTACCGTTGAAGCTCGAACGCGGTCTTCCACGGCTGCCCTCCCCTCGGTACGACGGCATCGCATGGGCGGCTGCCGAACTCCAGCGAGCAACGCCGGTGATTGGCATCAAGCATCCCGACATACGCAGATTGTTGATCGGCTTTGCGCGGCTTTCAAAGCCGCGCCGCAAGCAGTTCCTGAACGCCCTCAACCGTTTCATGTACGCCTCGCCACAGCGCCAGCGCTTGTGGCTGCAGGAGTGGGATGCTGCCGCCGGTACGGTGACAGCGCGTACCGCGGACACCAACACGGATGCGCACAAGGACAAGGATCCGGATGTATCGGCCCGCGGCGCTCAGGATTCTTCGGACTGAACCGGCGAGACCGCCACCGGCGCGGATGATCCCACCAGGCCGTTCTCCATCGCGTAGCGCAGCAGGTCCACATCGCGCTCGATGGAGAGTTTTTCCATGGCCTTGGCTTTCTGCGAGCTGATGGTCTTCTTGCTGCGATGCAGGCGCTCGGCGATTTCGTTGACGGTCAAGCCGGATGCATACAGACGCACGACTTCCGATTCGCGCTGGCTCAGCACGCCCTCCGCATTGCGGCTACGTACGTTCCAATCAATGCTGCGTATGACCGTGTCCACTGTCGGCGAGTAGTACTTGCCCTGCCGGTTCGCCGCATGGATGGCCGGACCAAGATGGGCAACGGCATCGGACTTGCTGACGATGCACGTCACCCCGCTGCTTACCAGGGTGTGCAGTACCGCCGGGTTGTCCAGCATCGTAAGCACCACCAGTTGGATGTGCGGGTAACGCCGTCGCATCAGGCCAAACAGCGCAATGCCATCCCCATGCTCACCTGCCGGCATGGCGTAATCGGACACCACCACATCACAGGGCGTGGTGACCAACAACCGCATCAATTCAGTGGAGTCAGCCGCAGTCGCAAGCAGCCTGATTCCGTTCAGTTGCGCCAACTCATGGCGCACACCGGCGATCATGCCTGGATGGTCATCAGCCACCACGACCCGGATCTCGAGACCGTTCATTCCACCTGCCCCGCACGAAGTCATTGCCTGAACGGGATGCTACCCCGTCCGGCTTGACGACGGCGGCAGCCCCGCAACTCGCTGGCGTGTCTGGAGGCAAAAAACTGAAGCGTTCAGATCAACGGCCCCCCTTCCGCACTGTTGCCCAGCTCCCTGGGCACTCAGCAGGCATGGTGGGCGCAGTAATCCAGGTAGGCATCGCGTGACATCGGCTTGGCGTGCAGATAACCCTGGCTCACCTGGCAGCCCAGCGCCCGCACCATCTCCAGATCGGCCGCGTCTTCGACGCCCTCAGCCACCACCGTGGTCACCAACTGCTTGCCCATGGCCACGATGCTGGCCAGCACGCTGCGCACATGTGCGTGGGTGCGTGCCTGGGCAATCATCCCGCGTTCGATCTTCAGTTCACTGAAAGGCACCTGCAGCAACCGCTCCAGCGAGGAGCTACCCGAGCCGAAGTCATCGATCGCGCAGGAAAAGCCGCGCAGACGTAACTGGGTGACCGCACCTACCAACGCCTGGTTGCAACGCTTGCCCCCATCTTCGGTGATCTCAATGACCAACCGCGCTGGATCCACCCCCGCCGCTATGGCACGGTCGGCCACGCTTTGCGCCCAATGCACGGAGTCGGCCACCACGGCCGGCACATTGACCGCGATCTGCCGGCTGCCCGGGCCGCCGTCGGTGGCAAGGCATTCGAAGGCACTGGCCAGCATGTAGTCGGTCAGCGCCTCCAGCAGCCCGTGTTCGGAGAACGCCTCCAGAAAGGCTGCCGGTGTCAGCACGGAACCGTCGGGGTGGTGCCAGCGCGCCAGCAGCTCGGCACCACGCAAAGTCCCATTCTGGATGCTGTGCTGCGGCTGGAAATAAGGCGCGATCTGCTGCAGTCGCAGCGCGTCCCTGAGTTCTTCCGTACTGAAGTCCATGGCGACTTTGCCTTCGTTGATTACCGGTGCGTGGATGGAACGCGGACCAAACGCCAGCTCCTGCAGGATGGTCTTCAGCTGCGGCAGCTCCATTGGCCTGCGCACCGCTGCCACCACATCAATCCCGCGGCCTCCGGCATAGCTGGCTGCGGCCTGCAGCACCCGGCTGGAGCGTGCACTGGTCAGTACGACCGCCGCGGTGGAGCCGCGGTCGGCGAGAATGTCGATCAACTGCAGGCCGGTGCTCTGCGGCAGGTCCAGATCCAGCACCACCAGGTCCCACTCGCGTCGGCGAAGTGCCGCTATCGCCGCAACGCCATCGTCGGCAACCCGCACCTTGTCCACACCATTGCGCCCCAGCTTCTTGCTGACCGGGGCCGAGTGCAGCGCATTGCCTTCCACCACCAAGGCGGACCGGACAAAGCTGGCCGGATGAAGCTGGGTGTGCAGGGGGACGAAAACGTTCATGGGAGGGCTCCGGATGGGCGGGGTGCTCTGCGTGCCGTTGTTGACGGGAACCATCTTTCCAGTCCGGGCGGGGCAGCCATATCAGCCAAGTCCTAAAAATCGGGATCAAACACGTACACGGCCCTGCGGCATCCCCCTATGATGAACGGACGTTCAGCTGAGAGTCCCCGTGATGCCTGCCGAACCTCCACCCTCCCCGCTTCCCGCCACCGACCGCACGCTCGGCCTGCTCAATCGCAACCAGCGCCGCATGCTGCTGATTGGTGGCGTGCTGACCACCCTGATCCTGTTGGCGATCACCGTCGTCATGGTCCACTCGCAGGTCAAGGACTATCTGGGCGAGCGCTATGCAGACCACGTAGTGCGGCGTACCGCGTTGCAGTCCGCCTTCGCCGTACGCGAGGGCGCAATGCGTATCAGCATCAAGCAGGAGGAGTACGCGTGGGTGTCGCAAGCCGCGCCGGACCCGCGCCTGCTGCAACAGTTCCGCGAACAGGGCGGCCGTATCACCCTGCAGCGCACCCCAAACTTCCCGCCGGTGCTGGTGCGTGCCGACCTGAGCGAGGACAAACCCGCGTCCAGTTTCGCCCCTTATCTGCGCCTGGCGGATGAAGTGAGCTACCAGACCGGCGCGTATACCCAGGCGTTGCTGGCATCGGGCTACTTCTTTTCGCCGGAACGGGACTTCATCGGCATAGGTCCGCTCACGCCAGCCATGCAGACGCGGCTGGGCAATGGCGGCGCGGCACAACTCATCGCGCGGCTGAGCACCGGCCTGCCCTCTGCAGACACGGAGCCACCTGCCGATACACCGGTATGGCTGCCTCCGGCCCAGGACGCGCTGGCAGGCACTGCAACCATCCGCGTGCTGCAGGTCGCGCGCCATCAAGGGCGGCCGTTCGCTACCTTCGTCGCCGCTTATCCATTGGATGTCTTCAGCCAGCAGCTGCAGCCGTCAGCTACCGGGCGAACGTCACAGTTGCTGGCCGGTGATGGCACCCCACTGATGCAGATCGACAACGATGGCACCCTGCCGCAGATGGCAGCTGCGATTGCAGCGGCCCCGGCTTCCACCGGCACCGGCTTTCATCAGCATGCCGGCATCTTCGTTGCCCGCGACGTCATCAACAGCTCCGGCTGGCAATACGTGTTCGCCTTCGGCTGGCCAGCGATCCTGGCAGACCTGTGGCCGCGCCTGGCCAGCTACATCGCCGCGATGCTGCTGGCCATTTCCTTCACCTGGGGCGTGCTGCTGTGGGTGGACAGGAAAATCTTCAAGCCTGCATTGCAGCGCTCGCAACGCATCATGGAAAGCGAGGGACTCAACCGCACCATGGTCGCAACGGCCCCTTTCGGCCTGGCCTTGATCGCATGCGACAGCGGCGAGGTGATCCTGCAGAACGCTGTCATGGGCAGGTATGCGGCACGTATCCCGGTTGATCAGCCGCCCCTGCACCGTCGCCTGTTGAACCTCACGCCGCCGCCCGGCAACAGCCAACCCGTCGAATGCGAGCTGATCGTCACCCAACGCGATGACGCCGCCTGCACTTTGTTTGCCAGCGTTGTGCGCAGTCGCTACCAGGGCCAGCCAGTGGCGCTATGCAACTTCACCGATATCAGCCTGCGCAAGCAGGTGGAGCAGGAACTGGAAGCTGCCCACGATGCCGCAACCTCCGCCAATGCCGCGAAGTCTTCCTTCCTGGCAATGATGAGCCATGAGATCCGCACCCCGCTCAATGCCATCCTTGGCAACCTGGAGTTGCTGAGCCGCAGCACTCTGCCTGCCGCAGAACTGGCACAGCTGCATACGGTGAGCCAATCCTCCAATGCGTTGCTCACCATCATCAATGACGTGCTCGACTTCTCCAAGATCGAAAGCGGGCAGATGACGCTGGAGCACATCGCGTTCGACCCCCGTGCACTTGCTCGCCAGGCCGTGGCGATGTTCCAGCCGGTGGCCAGCGAGAAAGGCCTCACGCTGGAACTGAGCATGGATGATGGGTTGCCGCCGGCCTATCTGGGCGATCCCAACCGGATAAGGCAGGTGCTCTACAACCTGCTCAGCAATGCCATCAAGTTCACCGAACACGGCGATGTACTGTTGGAGCTGTATCTGCAGGACGACAGCCTGCCCGGCTCCCCCCTGTTGATTGGGGTCAGCGACACCGGCATAGGCATGAGCGCCGTACAGCAACAGGCGCTGTTCCAGATCTTCAGCCAGGCGGATGCCTCCATCCCGCGCCGCTACGGTGGCACCGGATTGGGGCTGGCCCTGTGCAAGCGACTGACGGAACTGATGAACGGTGGCATCCGCGTGATCAGTGCCCCCGGACAGGGCAGCACGTTTCTGGTCACGCTACCCTTGCCCATTGCACAGGCAGCAGCGTTGGCGGGCCCTGGAGGGGCTGGCGGCGGGCCTACCGGGCCCGCACCGGTAAACATACTCGTGGTGGATGACCAGTTGGCCAACCGCGAACTGCTGCGCCTGCAGCTACAGGCACTGGGTTGCAGTTCGGACGAGGCCGCAGATGGCGCAGGTGCGCTGGTGCTGTTTGCAAAACGCAGCCACGACCTGGTGATGACCGACCTGAGCATGCCAGGGATGGACGGCTATGCCCTGGCCCGCGCATTGCGCGAGCAGGGCTCGGCCGTGCCCATCGTCGCGATCACCGCGCATGCCTCGGATGCAGAGCGCAACCGTTGTGCTGCTGCCGGCATCGATGCAGTGCTCACCAAACCCATCCTGCTGGATGCGTTGTGCGAAATGATCCAGCGACATGGCCAACGTTCCGACAGGAGCGCCGCGCTTGCCACGGCAGCGAGCATCGCCCAAGGCCCCCTGCCCGCATCGGTACATGCTGCACTGCTGGCGGGCCTGGATGCGGCGCTTGCCGACATCCATGCGTCGCTTCGGAATCACAGCGCTGAGACGCTGGACGATTCAGGGGCCCGCACCCGGATTGCCGGGCAGTTGCACCTGCTGCGTGGCTCATTTGCATTGGTTCACGAATCGGCCTGCGCCGACGCCTGCATGCAGATGGAGCAGCAGATGGACAATGCCGCCTTTGCGGTGGATGACCTTGCACCACTGTTGGATGCGTTCGAGCACATGGCCCGTGAGGCGCTTGGCCAGCGCGCCCCGACCCTGCCGGCTGCAGTTGATGTGCCCGCAGCTGCCAATAGCCCTCAGCGGCAGACCTGATGCACCCGGTTGTCCCAATAGCTGGACAGCGCGAAGCTGCGCTTCAGCCCCGCAGCCGCATAGGCCTTTGCGCGTCCCTGGCGCTCGCGTTCACAGGGGCTCAAGGTCTGCCGCGGGCCGCTGCGACGGCGCGCCTTGCCGACCGTGCGCGCTTGCCGTCGATAGGAGCGCTCCAACTCGGCCTGTATCTGCAGCAGGCGGCGTTCAAGCAAGGGATCATCCGCCTGCGGCACCGCATCCCAGCGCGCCAGCTCAGGCCCCTCGCAAGCGGCCGATTGATAGACCGGCCCGGCAGGACCGGCACACTTGAACACGTGTTGCGCCTGGGTGCTCGGCATGCCCACGGCAAACATCACACCCACGATCAACAGCACGCCACTACCCTTCACCATGCGCATTACGCTCAGCGCCTCGCCGTAGCTGGAGTCGCCTCCCAGGTTGCGCGATAGCAGCGCTCGCATCAGTCGGTCGAACGACTGTCGGCACTCAGATACTGGAAGGAGACTCGGTAGGCAACGGCCTTGGACCGCAGCGAGAGATGTGAAGATTTTTTTTCACAAATTACTTGCGGGAAAAAAGAAGGCCCGCTATTATTTCTTTCTCGGCAACAACGCAACAACGGGGCCATAGCTCAGCTGGGAGAGCGCCTGCATGGCATGCAGGAGGTCAGCGGTTCGATCCCGCTTGGCTCCACCAAATCCGGACATTAGGCCGTCTGGATTGCCGAACAACTTGATGAAGTATACGCGTCCCCATCGTCTAGAGGCCTAGGACATCACCCTTTCACGGTGGCGACCGGGGTTCGAATCCCCGTGGGGACGCCATTCATCTTGTTTTACCAGTTCCAGTACACCGGATCTGTTTGTTGGAAAAGGCGCCTACCAGGGCCGCCACGCAGGAAGAAATCAACCTCTTGCGTTCCAACAAAAGTTCGCTATAATGGCGGGCTAGCAGTAACAACGTGGGGCCATAGCTCAGCTGGGAGAGCGCCTGCATGGCATGCAGGAGGTCAGCGGTTCGATCCCGCTTGGCTCCACCAATTCAGACATTAGGCCGTCTGAATCTACAATTTGAGATTTGAAGAATACGCGTCCCCATCGTCTAGAGGCCTAGGACATCACCCTTTCACGGTGGCGACCGGGGTTCGAATCCCCGTGGGGACGCCATTTTTAAAAAGCTCTGGGAAACCAGGGCTTTTTTCTTGCCTGTTCTCCGGCGCCGACAACAATGGCCGACTCCATTGCATACAGCAAGGGTATCCGCCTGGCTCCTGGCGGCCGGCCATCCAGGAGGCCTGCACAATGCCACGCCATTAACCACGATCCCGCACGGATCTATCGGCTCGCCGCATCTGCTCCCTCCGATAAAAGAAAACCCCGGCTTGCGCCAGGGTTTATTTCTTTGACACCGGACGCAATCAGTCCACAAGCCGAAGCAGGCGACGCAACTCATCCTTCGCAGCCTTGGCTTCGGCCAACGTATCGTAGGTCAGCTTCAACTGGCCCACCTGTTCGGCGACCAAGGTCATCCGCACGCGACCATCGCCAGCCTCGGTGATGGCCGAGACGGTGATGATCTTGCGCGGATTGATAAGCATGTTCTGGTACTCAAACACTGGTAATTCTTCGCTCCCCTGAAGGTGTCAAAAAATTAGCACATGCATCAAAACGCGACAAAGCAGAACGCACCCTATGTGTGACAGGCTGCGCTGACTGGGCAAGAAAATACAGTGCCGCGCGCAACCCACCACGTGCAGCACTGCAAAGCGCATGATCCAGCTGTTGTGCCGATGACATCACTACGCTCGTCCGCACAAAACCCCCTGCACCCGCCTCGTTGGCAAGAAGGTTTGAGCGAATGCGGATTCAACGCGCTTAACGCGCATCCTGCGCCGGATACACGGCGCCTGACTGCGAAGGCCAGATGATGTCGGACAAGTCATAGCCGCGCGCCCGTGCGATTTCCAGCCACTCCATCGCATCGTCCCTGCGCATGCTGCCCTGCCGATGCAGCAGCCACAGATACTTGCGCTGCGGGTCACCCACCAGCGCCGTCTGGTAATCACCGTCCACCTTGATGATCCAGTAGTCGCCTTTGGTGAAGGGAATCCATTGCAGCCCCTGTGGCAGGAAGCTGACCTCGAGTTTGGCATTGGTTTCATCCACCGCCTTGGCGGTGCCCTCGGATTGCTCCAGCTTGCCCTCGGCATTGATGCAGGAGTTCAACACCCGCACCGACCCATCCGCGTTCAAGGAATATTCCGCGGTGATGTCGCGCGCATCGGCATCTTCGTGCCGCATGGGCTTGCGCGCAATCTCGAACCACAACCCCAAGTAGCGGTCGAGTTCAACATGGGGAGCGGTCAATAGTTCTTCGGTCATGGCATCCTCCTGCAGGTCTGGTGACCATCAGAACGCAGGGCCGGCTAATGAAGGGTGAAAAGCGGCTGCAGGAACCTTCACGTCGCCAAGGGCCTGCTGAAGCCATTGCGTGCCGCACTGCCTCACCCGCATGAAGGTCACGAAGCGCGGTCGCAACCCAACGCATCAGGCCGGGACAAATCCGCCCCTGCACCATTCCGGATTCAGCCGAAACATCGCTGCAACGCGACGGCAAAGCCCGATCGCAGACAAAGAAAAAGGCACCGAAGTGCCTGTTTTTTTCCTGGTGCCGAAGGTGGGACTCGAACCCACACGCTTTTAAGGGCGGCGGATTTTGAATCCGCTGCGTCTACCGATTCCGCCACTTCGGCTGGCAAGGCGGCGAGTATAGCGGAGCTTTGTTCAGTTGGGCAGGGGTCAGGGCCAAATTTTTCTGTAATGCCGATTTCCACCGGCGCTATACTCTCGCCAACGGAAATGGGGACGATCAATGGCATCGTTACAGGGAACGCGCGCGCTCATCGTCGAGAACGACGAGCTCAATGCCATGCTGCTGCAGCTGCAGCTCGAGGCAGAGGGCCTTTGCGTGGTCGGCGTTGCCTGCAGTGTCGCCGAGGCGCTGCAGCTGCTGGATGAAATGCAACCACAGCTGGCATTTCTGGATTACTGGTTGTCGCATACCGAGACCAGCACGCCTGTCGCCGAACAGCTGCAGCAGCGCGGCATCCCCTTCCTGGTGGCCACCGGCATGGACACCTCGCAGCTGCCCCCGGTATTCGACGCCGGCATCAAGCTGGCCAAGCCCTATACCGGGGCCGACCTGAGCCAGGCGCTGGCCCATTCGCTGGCCATCAGCTGATACCGTCCGTCGCCAGCCAGAGGCCCCGCCATGCAGGGCCTCAACGCCACGCCCGTAATCAGCCGCCCTTCCGGGCCCGTGCAAAGGCTTCTGCCAAGGCACTGTTGGCAGGCGCTGCCGATTGCGCCGGGCGCGGGGAGGGATTGCCGGGGCGGCCGCCGCCATTGGCCTGGCGCGGTTGTCCGCGCTGCCCGCTGCCGTCGCGGCGCAGTGAGGCACCCTGCTCCGGTTTCTTCGCTACCGGCGCATCTTCCAGCCGCCGGGTCAGGGCGATGCGCTTGCGTGCCACATCCACTTCCAGCACTTTCACCTTGACGATGTCGCCCGCCTTGACCACGTCACGCGGGTCCTTGACGTAGCTGTCGGACAGCGCCGAGATATGGACCAGGCCATCCTGGTGCACGCCGATATCGACGAAGGCGCCAAACGCAGCGACGTTGCTGACCACACCTTCCAGGATCATGCCTTCACGCAGGTCCTTGATGTCTTCCACACCGTCGGCGAAACGTGCTGCCTTGAACTCCGGGCGTGGGTCACGGCCGGGCTTTTCCAGCTCCTTCAGGATGTCCCGCACGGTCGGCACGCCAAACGTGGCGTCGGTGAACTGTTCCGGCTTCAACCCGCGCAGGAAGCTGCCGTCGCCGAGCACCGCCTTGATCGGGCGCGCGGCGGCAGCCACGATACGCTCGACCACCGGGTAGGCCTCCGGGTGCACCGCCGACGCATCCAGCGGCTCGTCGCCGTCGGCGATGCGCAGGAAGCCGGCGCATTGCTCGAAGGTCTTCTCGCCCAGTCGCGGCACTTTCAGCAGCTCCTTGCGGCGCTTGAACGGGCCGTTCTCATCCCGGTGGCGCACGATGTTCTCGGCCACCGTGGAGGACAGGCCCGACACGCGCGACAGCAGCGCCGCCGAGGCGGTATTGACGTACACCCCCACGGCGTTGACGCAGTCTTCCACGCGCGCATCCAGCGCCTTGGCCAAGCGGAACTGGTCCACGTCGTGCTGGTACTGGCCCACACCGATGGCCCTGGGTTCGATCTTTACCAGTTCGGCCAGCGGATCCTGCAGGCGCCGGGCGATGGACACCGCACCACGCAGCGAGACGTCCAGGCCCGGGAACTCCCTGGCAGCGAATTCCGACGCCGAGTACACCGATGCACCGGCCTCGCTGACCACCACCTTCTGCAAGCGGGGGTTGTTGCTGGCCTTGATCGCCTCGCCCGCCAGCTTGTCGGTCTCGCGGCTGGCGGTGCCGTTGCCGATCGCGATCAACTCCACATTGTGCCTGCTGCACAACTGCTTGATCGTCTGCAGCGACTGCTCCCACTGCCGCCTGGGTTCGTGCGGATAGATGGTATCCGTGGCCAGCAACTTGCCGGTGGCATCGACCACGGCAATCTTGCAGCCGGTGCGGATGCCGGGGTCCAGACCGAGCACGGCCTTGGGGCCGGCCGGTGCGGCCAGCAACAGGTCCTTGAGGTTGTCGCCGAACACGCCGATCGCCTCGGCCTCGGCCTTCTCGCGGGCTTGGTTGAACAGGTCCAGCAGCAGATGCATGTGCAGCTTGGCGCGCCAGGTCAGGCGGCAGGCATCCAGCAACCAGCGGTCAGCCGGGCGCCCCTGGTCGGCGATGCCGGCATTGCGGGCAACACGGCCCTCGGCATACTGGTGACCCGCCTCGGCCTCTTTGCCCGGGTCCAGTTCAAGGAACAGGATTTCCTCGCGGCGTGCGCGAAACAGCGCCAGCAGGCGGTGCGAGGGAATGCGCGCCAGCGACTCGGCATGGTCGAAATAATCCCGGTACTTGGCGCCCTCGGACTCCTTGCCCTCGGCCACGCGTGCACGGATCACGCCCTGCTCGGCCAACCACTGGCGCAGCTCACCAACCAGCGCGGCGTCTTCGCCCCAACGCTCCATCAGGATGGCGCGCGCGCCCTCCAGCGCTGCCTTGCTGTCGGCAACGCCCTTGTCGGCACCGACAAAACCGGCAGCAAAGGCCTGCGGATCCAGTCCGGGATCGGCCAGCAGACCATCGGCCAAGGGCTCCAGCCCGGCCTCACGGGCAATCTGCGCCTTGGTACGGCGCTTGGGCTTGTACGGCAGGTACAGATCCTCCAGACGGCTCTTGGTGTCTGCCGCAAGGATGTCCTCGCGCAGCGCATCACTGAGCTTGCCCTGCTCCTGGATGCTGGCCAGCACGGCCTTGCGCCTGTCCTCCAGCTCCCGCAGGTAGGTCAGGCGCACCTCCAGGTTGCGCAACTGGGTGTCATCGAGCCCGCCGGTGACTTCCTTGCGGTAGCGCGCGATGAACGGGACGCTGGCACCTTCGTCCAGCAACGCGATGGCGGCCTTGGCCTGGGCGGCCTGGGCGCCGATCTCGTTGGCGATGGTCTGCGCGATCTGCTGCGCGAGCTTGATGTCTTGCATTGCCGGGTGCGGAAACCACGTTCTGGGGAATCTGCATTCTGGCAACGCTGGCGCTGCGACGGAAGCTTGACAATCCATTGCACCGGGCATGCAGCCCGGCACGGAAGGTACAGGTTCAGGCCAGGTGCTGGCTCAACCGCTGGCAGGCAATGTCATCGCGCAGGTCTTCCAGCACCATCACGCGCATCCGGCCGCGGCCGGTGACGCTCATCATCCGCTCCACATAGAACTCCGGACCGTATTCGGTGTCCGCGCGGGTCTTGCTGAAACCGTAGGGCACCACGCCCTTGTCGCCATCCTTGCTGCCACCGATATAAAGAACAATTGCCATGGTGGTTGGTACTCCTGTTGGATCTATAACGCCGCCACACTACGCGGGCCTGCGTTAGAAGGATGTACACAAAAGGTTTTCACTCCATGACCAAGGCGTTGCCGACTGAAGACAGGTTCAGCCAACGCCGGGAAACCAGCCCCTGCCCTGTAGTGCATAGCGGTCGGCTGCACGCTCGAAGGGATTGCGCACACTCACCCCGCCACTGAGCAGATACACCGGCAGGAACAGGGGCCCCAACACCATGTACTGGTACACATGCGCGCGCTCATGATCCCCCAGACGCACGCGTGGATGCTGGCATCGCCCTGCACGGTGTTCGTAGGTCATGCACAGCCCATCCAGGTCGGCCCCGGTATGCAGGATCACCATGCCCAGGGTGATGGCGCCGCCAGGCCCCCATGGCCAATACCGGAATACAAGCGCGCATTCGCGGCGACTCCAGTAGGCCTGCGCCCCGGCCAGGCACCCAGCCAGGCCAGCCATTACGCCGATCAGGGTATTGGGCAGGGTCCATACACCGCCCACGGCCTGCAACACGCGCTTGCCCCACTCCGGCAGTACCTCGTTCATTCCCGCGCCTGATGCCCCGTTTCGCGCAATTGCCGCAGCTGGGCGAGAAACCAGGTTGCGGCATCCTGTTCCGCGCTGCCGGGACAAGCCACCCGGTAGGCCTTGCCACTGATGCTGCTGCGGCTGGCCGCACGCTCGATGAACTGCTCGCTGCTGTCGACCAGATCGCGTTTGAGCAGGTAGTCGTACTTGCGCTGCAGGTGGCTGCGCGCCTGCGCCGGATCGTGCCAACTGCCGTTACGTTGGAAGCGGCAACCAGAACGTTCCAGCGCCTGCATCAGGCCGCTGATTTCGCGTTGGGTGGCGGCACTTGGCGCCGCCTGCACCGTAGCGCTGGTGGCAGCAAGCAACAACGCAACCAGCAATGAATGTTTATGCATCAGCGGTTCCTGCTCAGCCACTGGTGGATTGCCGACGGCACCTCGCGCTGCGCGCGGCCTGAAACATAGATGCCGATATGGCCACCCCGGAATCCCAGTTCGGTGTAATCGCTGCTGCCGATTCGGCCCGCCATCGCCCGCGAGGCGGCTGGCGGCACCAGGTGGTCCTGCTCGGCATAGATGTTCAGCACCGGCATGCGCACGGCCTGCAGGTCCACTGCCTCCTCGCCGATACGGATGCTGCCGTGCATCAGGCCGTTGCCCTGGTAGAACTGCTTGACGAACTCACGGAACGCTTCGCCTGCCAGATCCGGCGAGTCGAAGATCCATTTCTCCATGCGCAGGAAATCTTCCAGCGCCTGCTTGTCGTCCAGGATGTCCATCAGCCCCACGTACTTCTGTACGTTCAAGCGGAACGGTTTGAGCATGAGGTAGCTGGCGTTCATCAGGTCGGCCGGGATATTGCCCAGCGTATCGACGAACAGGTCCACGTCCACCTGCCGCGCCCAGTGCGAGAGCATGTTGTCAGGCGTCTGGAAATCCACCGGCGTGACCATGGTGATCAGCGAGCGCACCTTGTGCGGGCGCAGCGCGCTGTAGCACAGCGAGAACACGCCGCCCTGGCAGATGCCCAGCAGGTTGACGGCTTGATCGTCATGCTGCGCACGCAGGTGGTCCACCGCGCCGTCGATGTAACGCAGCAGGTGGTCCTCCAGGGTGAGGTAACGCTCGGACCGGTCCGGGTAGCCCCAGTCCAGCACGTAGACGTCCTGGCCCAGGGCCAGCAGCTTCTGCACCAGAGAACGGCCATCCTGCAGGTCGACCATATAGGGCCGGTTGACCAGCGCGTAGACAATCAGCAGCGGCGGTTGGCCGTTGCCAGGGTGCTCGCTGACAAAGCGGTACAGCTTGACCTTGCCATCGCTCCATACTTCCTGGCGCTCGGTGACGCCGTAATTGACGTCCTCCACCCCCGGCAGCAGCTTCAGCCCCTCAACCAGCTTGCGCTGCCACTGCAGTGTTTCCTGCAGCAGGTCGTCATTGCCAAACCCCAGCGGCCCCTTCATGCCCGGCCTCCACGGCGCGCTGCTGCAGGTTTGCTGCGGGCCGGCGCCTTGCTGGCGGGCGCAGCCTTCCGGATTGCAGCCGGCGGGTTGATGGAACGGGCGTTCTTGTTGGCGCTGGCCTTTTTGACCACCGCCTTCTTGACGGCCGGTTTCTTGCCTGCGGTTTTGTTTCCGGCCACCTTCTTCGCGGCGGTCTTTCTTGCCGCAGGTTTGCCGGAGGTTGCCCTGCCAGTTGCCGCACGCGCCGCTTTTGCCGGCGCTGGCGACGCTGCAGTCTGATCCTCGGCGCGCGGCTGCTCAGCGCCGGCGACCATCTGCCCCATGCGCGCGACCAGACGCCGCAGCTGCCGCTCCAGCTCGGTGATGCGACGGTGGGCGGCGTCCATCTCGCTGCGGGTGGGCACGCCCATCGCTTCGCAGGCGCGCTCCAGCTCGCCCTGGCTGGCCGCACGCAGGCGCATCTGCGCATTTGCCAGCTCGCCATAGATCCGCTGGAAGTCCTCGGACAGCGCCATCTGCGCATAGGCCTCCTCGGCCGCATCGATCCACAGATCGAACATGGCGCGGGCGCTGGTCAGCTGACCTCCGGGCACCTCATGCTCGCCCAGTTTGGCCTCGAAACGCTTGAATGCATCGTCCAGCACCGTGCGGATCGCATCCACGTAGTGCTCGGCACGGGCCTGGTAGTCCTGCTGCATCTTCAGCAATGCCTGCCAACGCGCCTGGTGCTCGCGTGCGGGGCCGAAGGCGGGTGCATCCAGCCAGTCACTGCCCCCCAGGCCCGTTTGCACCGCGCGCGCGAATTCACGCACCCAGGGTTGATCGTTGAGTGCACTGCCACCGCGCGCAGCGCCCAGCATCCAGTGCAGCAGCGCATCGCCCTGCCCCTGCGTGGCTTCGCGCCAGGTACCGGCCACTTCCGCGGCACTGGTATCGCGCCCGGCAAAACGGGCGGCCACCGCCTGCATCGTGCTCAACCAGTCACCGGCCTGATGCTGGAAGCGCGCTCCCAGCTCCTGCACCTCGGGCGGGGTATCGGTGGTCACCAGCCGGGTCCACTGCGCGATGCTCTCGCGCCAAGGG
This sequence comes from Stenotrophomonas sp. UBA7606, assembly GCF_002477705.1. Lineage (NCBI taxonomy): Bacteria > Pseudomonadati > Pseudomonadota > Gammaproteobacteria > Lysobacterales > Lysobacteraceae > Stenotrophomonas > Stenotrophomonas sp. UBA7606. Next base: position 44,188 of record NZ_DLJW01000028.1, read on the forward strand.
AAAGCAGCAGCGTCCTGCCCCCCCATGGACTGTGCCAGGGCGTCCCAGTAGCCGCGCATCTGCGCTTCAAACGGGTTGTTGTCGTTGTTGCCCGGTGCCGCCATCGTCTGCCTCTCCCAATACCCGCCGATGATAGCAACGCGGGCGGGAATGCAGCGTCAGGGCTTGGGAATGCGCAGGGTCTTGCTGATCATCAGCGAACCAGACAGTGCAAACAGCAGGACCAGCGGATGCAGCTGCCACGGACCCAGCTGCCAACTGCCGCCCCACAGCGCCGGGCCAATGGCCTGGAAGTGCGCGGCCAACGCCAGCACCACCACCAGCGCCAGGCTGGTCGGGATGGGCGTGCCCTCGAAGTACGGCACCTTGTCCGACTCGCCGGCAATCTCCTCGGCGGTGACGTTGTAGCGCGCCAGCCGGCTGACACCGCAGCAGACGAAGTAACTCAGCACCAGCCAGTCCCAGCCCCCCTGCATGCCGCAGGCATAGGCCAGTGCTGCCGGCGCCACGCCGAAGGAGATGACATCGGCCAGCGAATCCAGCTCGCGCCCCAGCGTGGACGAGGACTGGCGCCAGCGCGCCACCCGTCCGTCCAGGGCATCGAAGATGAAAGCCAGCGGGATCAAGGCCATGCCGAACAACAGGAAACCCCGCTGGCCGTCCTGCAGGAAGCGCATCGCCGCGAACACCGCGCCGGTGCCGCAGAACGCGTTGCCGAGGGTGAACCAGTCCGCAAGCTGGAATTCGCGGAGCATCGAGAAATGGCGTTTCATATCGGGTCTTTGGGCCTTGTTGCGCGCAGCCTAGCGCGATTGGAGTGAATGCGCCCTGCGCAGGCACCGCATCGACCTAGACGCGGGAGTAACTCCAGGACTGCATGCGGCCGTCGCGGTAAGGCATCACGCCATGGAACGGACGTGGGTCAGCATCAAACACCAGCGGCAGGAAGTGGCGGTCGCCCTCCCACAGCGGCAAGGATTCCAGCTGGTCTACCGGCACCCATTCCAGCGTGCCTTCCGGGTTCGATTCCAGCGGGGTGCCGGTGTAGTCGTCGATGATGAAGATGAAGGCGAACCAATCCTCGCCGTTCTTGCCAAACCCGGGCCAGCTGATGGTGCCGCGCAGGCGGGTGGTGCCGCATTCCACACCAGCTTCTTCGCGGATCTCGCGGTGCATGCAGGCCAGGATGTCCTCGTCGGCCTCCATCTTGCCGCCCAGGCCGTTGTATTTGCCCAGGTGGATGTCGCCGGGACGGGTGTTGCGATGGATCATCAATGCCTTGCTGCCATCGGGGGACAGTACGTAGCCAAGCGTGGCCATGATCGGGGTATACGGCATCAGCAGCGACAACCAGAAACCTTGGGGCCTGCAAGTATGACCGATCCGGCCAGCGACTCAGTCCGTGGCAGCGCCCGGACTGCGCAACTGCAGCACGGTCGCCGATGCGCGCTGCAGCGTGGCCACGCCGTGGCCGCGCTCGGCCAGGTAGGCCATCCATTTGCCCAGGAAGGTGTTCATGCGCATGCGATGGCTGATCAGCGCGTCGGCCGGCGGGTACATGCCCACCACGTCCTGCCAGCGCCGCCCCACGTAGCAATGGGTGGTTTCGGCCTGGCGCGCATCGCGGTACAGGCGCACATAGGCCGACGGATCGGGTTCACCGGTCAAGGGATCGCACAGATCGTAGGTGAGCCGCAGCTCGACGGTGTACCGATGGCATTCGATCACGTCCAGGCGCAGGTCAAGACCATCGCCGATGCTGGACACGTAGTGGCCTTGTTGCAGGCGGTCAGGTGCGAACAGCCGCATCAGGTGCACATAGTTTTCCGCATACAGTCCCATCAGCCAGCTGAGCCGGCTCAGCCGTGGGATGCGATCGATGCGGGAAAGTGCCTGTGCCATGGGCTGATCCTACACGACGAACAGGCACCCGCCGCATCGGCCGACGCGGCACCACGGCCTGCCGGACGGAGGCCTGGACAGGCCGCGCCGAGCGCGCAACGTCATTGGCCCGGCGTGGCGGCCCGGGCACCCTGCCCGCCTGCGCGTCAGAACATTTCGCGCTGCAGCCCCAACGTACCCAGCACCTTGCTGGAAATCTCCTCGATCGAGGTGTGGGTGGTGCTGAGGGTAGGAATGCGCTCCATGCGGAACATGGTCTCGGCCGCGGCCACCTCGCGTTTGCAGGTTTCCAGGCTGGCGTAGCGCGAATTTGGTCGGCGCTCCTGGCGGATCTGCTGCAGCCGCTCCGGGTCGATGGTCAGACCGAACAGCTTGTTGCGGTACGCGCGCAGCCGTGGCGGCAGGCGATCCTGCTCCAGGTCTTCCTCGGTCAACGGGTAGTTGGCGGCGCGGATGCCGTAGTGCAATGCCAGGTAGATGCAGGTCGGGGTCTTGCCGGCACGCGACACGGCCACCAGCACCACATCAGCCTCGTCGTAGTTCACCGCGATGCCATCGTCATGACTGAGCGCGAAATTCATCGCATTGATACGGCGATGGTAGGTATCGAAGTCGACCATGCCATGTGCCTGGCCCACCTTGGAATGGCGGGCAGCGCTGAGCTCCTGTTCCAACGGCCCGATGAACGGGGCAAAGACATCCAGCACCAGCGCCCCGCTCTCTTCCAGGATCAGGCCCAGGCTGGAATCCACGCAGGAACTGACCACGATCGGCCGCACCTGGTAGCGCTCCCCGGCCGCCCGTATACGCGCCGCCGCCTCATGGGCCTTGTCGGTATCGTCAACGAACGACATGCGATCTGTAACGAAACTGAAGCCATTGAACTGCGTTAGCAGACTATGGCCCACGGTCTCGGCGGTAATGCCGGTGCCATCGGAAACATAGAAAACCGGCCGGATTGCCGTCATGGGATCCCCTTCAAAAGTATGTTCCTGACCAGGGGTCAGGACGATGACCAGCGCCTGTCCCGGAAAAGACAAGCACAAGACAAAGTATTGTCACAAGCTTGTGCGGCTTCGGTGTGCACTGCATCATATTGGCTTCTTCCTACGGACGTGGCCATCCCAAGCCCGCCTCGGGCGATGGCCTCAACGGAGCATCGCGCTTGAACGAGAATATCCTGTGGTTGCATGAGCTGCGCTTGGCCGACCTGGCCCGCGTAGGTGGCAAGAACTCCTCGCTCGGGGAGATGATCGGCAATCTTGCCGGTCTGGGGGTGTCCGTCCCCGGTGGTTATGCCACCACCTCCGAGGCGTTCAAGGACTTCATCGCCCATAACGACCTGTCCAAGCGCATTTTCGACAAGCTGGCCACGCTGGATGTGGAAGATGTCACTGCCCTGACCGCTGCCGGCAAGGAAATCCGTGGCTGGGTGATCGACGCCCCGCTGCAGCCGCAGCTTGACAAGGACATCCGCGATGCCTACGCCAAGCTGAGCGCGGAGAACGGCGGCGGCGACATCGCCGTGGCCGTGCGCTCCTCGGCCACCGCCGAAGATCTGCCGGATGCCTCGTTTGCCGGCCAGCAGGAAACCTTCCTCAACGTCACCGGTGCCGACGATGTCGTGCACAAGGTCAAGGAAGTGTTTGCCTCGCTTTATAACGACCGTGCCATCGCCTACCGCGTGCACCATGGCTTCAAGCATGAAGACGTGTTCCTGTCCGCCGGCGTGCAGCTGATGGTGCGCTCGGGCGTGGGTTCGTCGGGCGTGCTGTTCACCCTGGACACCGAGTCCGGCTTCCGTGACGTGGTGTTTGTCACCTCCTCGGTCGGCCTGGGCGAAATGGTCGTGCAGGGCGCGGTCAACCCGGACGAGTTCTACGTCTACAAGCCCAGCCTGCATGCCGGCAAGCCGGCGATCCTGCGCCGTTCGCTGGGCTCCAAGGCCATCCGCATGGTCTATTCGGACGTCCCGGGCGAGCGCGTCAAGATCGAGGACACCCCGGTCGAGGTGCGTAACACTTTCTCGATCAGCGATGAGGACGTGCAGGAACTGTCCAAGCAGGCGCTGGTCATCGAAAAGCATTACGGCCGCCCGATGGACATCGAGTGGGCCAAGGACGGCGTCAGCGGCAAGCTGTTCATCGTCCAGGCACGCCCGGAAACGGTGAAGTCGCGCGCCAAGGCCACCCAGATCGAGCGCTACGCGCTGCAGGGCAAGGGCGAAGTGATCGCCGAAGGCCGTGCCGTCGGCGCCAAGATTGGTGCGGGCGTGGCCCGCGTGGTCAAGTCGCTGGACGACATGAACCGCGTGCAGCCGGGCGACGTGCTGATCGCCGACATGACCGACCCCGATTGGGAACCGGTGATGAAGCGTGCCTCGGCCATCGTCACCAACCGGGGCGGGCGTACCTGCCACGCCGCCATCATCGCCCGTGAGCTGGGCGTGCCGGCCGTGGTCGGCTCGGGCAATGCGACCCAGGTGATCCAGGACGGCCAGGAAGTGACCGTCAGCTGCGCCGAAGGCGACACCGGCTTCATCTACGCCGGCAAGCTGGATTTCGAGCGCAGCACCACCGATCTGGGCAACATGCCGCCGGCACCGTTGAAGATCATGATGAACGTGGCCAACCCGGAACGCGCCTTCGACTTCGGCCAGCTGCCGAACGCCGGCATCGGCCTGGCCCGCCTGGAAATGATCATCGCCAGCCACATCGGCATCCACCCGAATGCGCTGCTGGAATACGACCGCCAGGACGCAGCCACCAAGAAGAAGATCGACGAGAAGATTGCTGGCTACAAGGATCCGGTGAGCTTCTACGTGGACCGCCTGGCCGAAGGCATCGCCACACTCACCGCCTCGGTCGCACCGAACCCGGTGATCGTGCGCCTGTCGGACTTCAAGTCCAACGAGTACGCCAACCTGATCGGCGGCAGCAACTACGAGCCGCACGAAGAGAACCCGATGATCGGCTTCCGCGGCGCCAGCCGTTACGTCGACCCG
>NZ_DLJW01000028.1:49279-54519 GCF_002477705.1 Stenotrophomonas sp. UBA7606
ATGGGCCTGGAGAACCTGTGGGTGATGATCCCGTTCGTGCGCACCCTGGAAGAAGGCCGCAAGGTGGTGGACGTACTCGCCGCAAATGGTCTGAAGCAGGGCGAGAACGGCCTGAAGATCATCATGATGTGCGAAGTGCCGTCCAACGCGCTGCTGGCCGATGAGTTCCTGGAGATCTTCGACGGTTTCTCGATCGGCTCCAACGACCTGACCCAGCTCACCTTGGGCCTGGACCGCGATTCCTCGATCGTCGCGCACCTGTTCGACGAACGTAACCCGGCGGTCAAGAAGCTGCTGTCGATGGCCATCAAGACCGCGCGCGCCAAGGGCAAGTACGTCGGCATCTGCGGCCAGGGCCCGTCCGACCACCCGGACCTAGCCGAATGGCTGATGCAGGAAGGCATCGAGTCGGTGTCGCTGAACCCGGACACCGTGGTCGACACCTGGCTGCGCCTGGCCAAGCTCAAGGCCAACAGCTGATCCAGCGGTTGGTTGCATGAACAAAACCCCGCCAAGGCGGGGTTTTGTTTTGGACGGGCGAAGAGATGCGAAGCCCCTTCCCCACCTCCCTTCGCCCTGCAGGAAAGAGGGCACGCAGGCCAGGACACATTCCCGGCCCTGCCGGCACGGCTCACCCCTGCATGTGCCCCGCCAGCGACTGGTATGCCAGGCGCACCGGCTCGAAGCCGTAGGTCTTCTCCAGCCGCCTGACGATGAAATGGCCGCGTGCCATGCCCTGGTAGTAACTCACGAACATGGTGTTCAAGGTGGCGCCGGCCACCGCGCCGATCACCGGCACGGCCTGTGCGGCGAACTTCTCCGAAACCACCACGCCAAACCGTGCGGCGACCTTCTCCACGATCTTGGCCAGCCACTTGCCGGCTTCCTTGGGCCCGATCCCCAACCCCAGGCCGTGACCCTTGACCGCGCTACCGGCCAGCTCCGCCGAGAAATGCCGCATCAGCTCCGTGGTGAAGCCGCGGGTCATGTAGTAGCCGGTCTCGCTGGCATCGTCCTTGCCACTGTTGCCGCCCAGCGCGAATACCTCCAGGCATGCCTGGCGCGTGGCGAAATCGTTCAGGTCGAAGCCTTCGCTGCGGGCGATGTCGGCGACCGCGCGCATGATGATGGTCGTCGACAACGGCAGCTCGATGGCCAGCGTCATCAGGCCACCCGCCCCACCGACGGCACCGGACGCGGCCGCCGCCAGCTTGTGCAGTCGTGGCGAGGCACGCTTGCCTGGCTGCGTGCGGTCCATGGTCAGCAGCGCGGCCTGCGCGGCCTTGTACAAGGCCGCCTCGGTGACGCTCTGGATGCGCGAGGACACTGCATTGGGCAGTTTGCGCACCGCGAACTCCAGCGGCGCGCCGACCACGTTGGCCATCCGCGCGGTCAGGGTCGGCGCCTCCAGCAGGGCTACCGCGCGTTGCAGGTCGGCCATGTCCTGCGGATGGTCCTGCACGCGCAGCGCCAGCTCGTTCATGGCCTCAGTCCGCGGTCGGCAGGCCGGCCAAGGCCCCCATGAACTGGCGGTAGTGACGCAGTTCAGCGATGGAGTCGTGCACGTCGCTCAGTGCGGTATGGCTGGAGGTCTTGGTCACGCCGCCGGCCACGGTCGGCGCCCAGCGCTTGGCCAGCTCCTTGAGGGTGGACACGTCCAGGTTGCGGTAGTGGAAGTAGCGCTCCAGGCGCGGCATCTGGCGATGCAGGAAGCGACGGTCCTGGCAGATCGAATTGCCGCACATCGGCGATGCACCGGCCTTGATCCACTCCTGCAGGAACACGATGGTCTGTGCCTCGGCCTGGCCGAGCGAGGTGGTGCTGTCCAGCACCCGCTGCCACAGGCCCGAGCGCTGGTGCTGGTTGCGGTTCCACTCGTCCATGGCCTCCAGCGTGGCCAGCGGATGCGAGATGGCGAACTCCGGCCCTTCGGCCAGCACGTTGAGCTGTGCGTCGGTGACCACCGTGGCGATCTCGATGATCGAATCGTTGTCCGTGTCGAGCCCGGTCATCTCCAGGTCGATCCAGATCAACCGGTCATTGCCTGCACTGTTGTCCGCCATGTCATGCCTCTTGCTGGGGGCCGGCGACGGGTGCGCTGGCCGGAATACGAAGCGCACATGATACGCCGGCACCACCGGCCGGCCGCGTCAAAGCTCGCCGGGCCCCAGCAATGGCCGGCCGCGCTTGGCCCGGAAGTAATTGGTCAGCCGCAGGCTGGCATCGGCTGCCAGCACCCCGCCGTGCACCTGCACGCGGTGGTTGTGGCGCGGGTCACCCACCAGGTCGAACACGCTGCCGCAGGCGCCGGTCTTGGGGTCGGCGGCGGCGAACACCAGCCGCGCGATCCGCGCGTGCACCAGCGCCATCGCACACATCGCGCAGGGCTCCAGCGTCACGTACAGGGTGCTGCCGATCAACCGGTGGTTGCCCAGCCGCTTGCCCGCCGCGCGCATCGCCACGATCTCGGCATGCGCGCTCGGGTCATGGCTGGCGATATTGAGGTTCCATCCCTCGCCCACCAGTTCGCCGTCCGCACCGACCAGCACCGCCCCCACCGGGATCTCGTCGAACTCCCGTTGTGCACGATCGGCCAGGGCCAATGCGTGGCGCATCCAGTGTTCGTCATCGCGGGAGGAATCGGTCGGGGACATCGTGGCAACGGTCAAGGCAAGGCATCAGCGCAGGGGATGGGTGCAGAGGATAAGGCGTCACCGCCTGCCGCGCGACGGGCAGCCATCCCGGGCCTGAACCCGCCCCGCCCTGCTCAGGCACCGCGCATGGGCGCGGCATCGCTGCCCGACGGGCGCACGGAAACCCGGTTCCTGCCACCGCGCTTGGAGGCGTACAGCATCTCGTCGGCGGTCTTCAGCACCGCCTCGATGTCGAAGCTGCTCTGCGGCCAGTTCGCCACGCCCAGGGAGACGGTGATGCTACCGACCCTGGGAATCTTCATTTCCTCCACCGCCCGGCGCAGGCGCTCGGCCACCTGCGTGGCGGTTGCCAGCGTGGTGGACGGCAGCAGGATCAGGAACTCCTCGCCCCCCACGCGCAGCGGCACGTCGTAGGCACGGCAGGCTTCACGCATGCGTTGCGCCAGGCAGCGCAGGGCCTCGTCGCCGGCGTCATGGCCGTAGGTGTCGTTGACGGCCTTGAAGTGATCGATGTCCAGGGAAATCACCGAGAAGGTGTTCGCCTGGCTCTCGAAGGTCCTCAGCGCATCGTCCATGCGCCGGCGATTGCCCAGCTGGGTCAGCGGATCGGTCGCGGTGTCCTCGCGCAGCTTGGAGAAGCTCTTCTGGATGGCATCGATGCCCATCAGCATCGCCTTCTTCAGCTCCCGCGATTCGAAGTACCAGGACTTCACCGAACGGATGTCCCCGGCCGAGGCCGGGTCGTCCATCTTGCGGGCACCATCGGCGAGCAGGCGCAACGGCCGCGAGATCAGGCGCGCGCTCCAGAGCAGGAATGCCAGGGTGAGCAGCATCGCCGGCAATGCCTTGTACAGCGTCGACAGCATCAGCTCGGTGAGCGGCGCCAGGGTCGCCGCCTGCGGACGCTGGGCGACGATGCCCCAACCGGTCGACGCCACCGGCGCATAGCCGGCCAGCATGCTCACGCCATGCGAGTTGACGGCAGCGCCCTTGCCGGACTCGCCGGCGGCGACGCGGTCGACCACCGCGTTGTTCTCCACGAAATCACCGATCCGCTGGGGATCCGGGTGATAGATGATGCGTTTCTGCCGGTCGACCACGAACAGGTACGAACCATCGACGTAGAAGTGCTGGCCCAGCAGCCGGTCCAGGATGTTTTCCTTCTGCAGGTAGATGGCGCCGCCCACCGCGCCCAGGTACTGCCCGGCCGGGGACACGATCGGATGATTGATGAAGACGATGAAGTTGCCGGTCGCCGACTGGTACGGTGCGCTGATCAGCGGCCGCTTCTCGCGCAGCGCCGCCTTCACCGCTTCGCTGTTCAACACCCTGCCCTGCAGCCCGAGCGCCTCAGGCGACGTGGCCAGCACCTTGCCGGTGGCATCGAAGATCGTGATCGAGTTGAAGCTCTTGCTCATCATCCGCAGCCGCGTGGCCTCGCCGCCCAGGCGGCCCACGTCGTCCATCTGCGTTGCCAGCAGCTGAGCGGTGTATGCCAGCTGCAACTGCGAGGCCTGGAGGAAATCCTCCGTGCTCTTGGCCAGCTTGCTCGCATACGCGTAGTTGCTGTCCAGCGTCGCGTCCATCAGCTGCTGGCGCTGGACCGTATAGCTTGCATAGAACGTATTGGCGAACGGCACCAGTGCTCCGAGGAAGGTGAGCACCAGGATGAGCTTTCGTAAATCCATGAGATCCAACGCGAACGTGTGACGGGTGTTGCCGCGGCTTTCGCTCGAATCCCCGGGTGCGCAGCCCCCCGCCCGGAACGGCGCATTCTACCGATCCACTTCCCTGCGGGCGATGTCAGCCCCGCCATCGGCCTGCCGCCTTTCCAGGCGGGTCTGGGCGGCACGCGGGAGGCACCGGCACCCAAGAGCCGGTTCACGACGAGCCTTGCGGGCGTCTCGCGCCATGTTTTGGGCCACGGCGGCCGGCGCACTGGAGTTTGGGCTCGCAGCGCAGAGGCCCTCCCGGTGAAAAGAGGGCTGGCGGCACATGGCCGCCACCGGCAATAGTACATGCGGCATCACCACGCACGTCACATGAATAGACATTTGCTGACGCGCAGCTGCAAGACGCAGGACAGACCAGGACAATCGCCAGACAAAAATCCCGCGCCGCACGGGTGCCACCCAGGCCAGCGATGGCGCCCGGCGGCAGCGAATACGACGGACAGCAAAAAGCCGCTGCAGGCAGCGGCTCTCGGGAAGCTTGGCGGACAGAGTGGGATTCGAACCCACGGAAGGTTTGACCCTTCGCCGGTTTTCAAGACCGGTGCCTTAAACCGCTCGGCCATCTGTCCATTGATCAGGTCCCGCGCTCCGGCATGCGGATCGGGGCGCGCATTCTCGCATGCCCGCCCGTTTTTTGCTCAACCGGCCTCGATCGCCAGCGCGCCTGCGGTGGAAGCACGGATCTTTTCCTTGGCGCGTTCGCAGGCACCACCGCAATCCAGCCGCGAGGCTTCCAGCTGCGGCGGCAGGTGCTCGGCCAGGAAGTCGATGAACACGCGCACCGCCGGCAGCAGGCCGCGGCGGGAGGCGAACACGGCGTGGCAGATGCCCTGCGGCAGCGACCAGTCCGGCA
>NZ_DLJW01000049.1:0-5007 GCF_002477705.1 Stenotrophomonas sp. UBA7606
TTGGGATTGGGATTGGGATTGGGATTGGGATTGGGATTGGGATTGGGATTGGGATTGGGATTGGGATTGGCTTTGGCTTTGGCTTTGGCTTTGGCTTTGGCTTTGGTTTTGGTTTTGGTTTTGGCTTTTATGCCGTCATTCCCGCGCAGGCGGGAATCGCTCTTGCCTTTGCCCTTTCCCGAAGTCAGAACAAAGTCCAGAACCAGAGCGATTCCCGCCTGCGCGGGAATGACGGCTTTAAAAACAGAAGCAGAAGCAGAAGCAGCAACGTAGCCCGGGTAAGCGCAGCGCACCCGGGAGATTGGGCCTGCCAGCAAGTAACCTCGGCCAGCCACAACTGCCGTCGAAGCCCTGTGCGGCGTCCAACCCAACTGCGCCGACCGCGTTGCACTCGGCCGTGCTGCAAACGGCCCCGGATGCGCTGCGCTTACCCGGGCTACAACATACCTGCAGAATTCAAGGCAGCACAAAAACAGACGGCGAGCCGAAGCTCGCCGTCCGGGTTGAAGCCAACGGAAGCCGATTACTGCTTCGGCGCAGCCTCCTGCTTCGGTGCGGCTTCGGCCTTGGCGATCATGTCTTCCACCGAGGCGGTGGTGATCGGGTGGTAGCCCGGCTTGGCCTTGGCGAACACTTCCTTGGCGAAGGCCAGACCTTCCGGCGTCTTCAGCAGTTCAGCGTAGATCGGCAGTACCAGCTTGCGACGGCCCACCTTCTGGATGAACTCGCCGGCAGCGGCCTGTGCGTCGGTGTAGCCGCTGCGGATGGCCAGCGGATACCAACGCATCGCGATCTCGCCGTTCGGGGTACCGGTGAAGTGATAACCCTTGTCCAGCTGCGCCAGCTTCTCGATCGGCTGGGTCTGGCCCAGGCCATCGATGAAGCGCACCCATTCCTGGGTGCCCCACTCGCGGGTCACCTGACTGTTCGGCAGCTGGTTGCTGCCCAGGAAAGCGATACGCGCGGTATCCACCACGGCGAAGTTGCGTGAACGGGCCTTCTGCGCGAACGCCGGGATGCCCGGCTCGTCCAGCCACGCCTTCAACTCGGCATCGGTGACCGCCGCCGGATTCTTCGGCAGCAGGTTCTTCTTCATGTACGCGACGAACTGGTCGGTGTTGGCGCTCTGGAAGGCATGGTCGTTGAACCAGCCACGCAGGAACGGATCAAACACCTCGCGGCCAAAACGCTGTTCCAGGAACTGCAGGAACCAGGCGCCCTTGACGTAGGCGACGTTGCTCAGCGCTTCGTCCGGGTCGCGCTCATTGAGCGGCGGCAGCGCCAGCGCCTGGTCGGCCGGGCTCATGTCCTTCACTTCGTTGAGCAGATCGGTCTGGTCGATCTCACGCTCCATCTCCGCCATTTCCTGGCCATACAGCGCCTCGGTGATGCGCGCCTGCACGTACGTGGTGAAGCCTTCGTTGAGCCAGATGTCCTTCCAGCTGGCGTTGGTCACCAGGTTGCCGGACCAGCTGTGTGCCAGCTCATGCGCGACCAGCGACACCAGCGACTTGTCGCCAACGATGACGGTCGGGGTCGCGAAGGTCAGGCGCGGGTTTTCCATGCCACCGAACGGGAACGACGGCGGCAGCACCAGCATGTCGTAGCGGCCCCAGCGGTATTCACCGTACAGGTTCTCGGCGGCACCGATCATCTTCTCGGTGTCCTCGAATTCCTTGGCGGCCTTGTTGACCATGGCCGGCTCGGCCCATACGCCCGAACGCTGGGAAATCGGCTCGAACACCAGGTCGCCGGCAGCAATGGCCAGCAGGTAGGACGGGATCGGCTGCGGCATCTTGAAGGTGTAATCACCATCGCGCGCGGCGGCCGGATCATTGTCGGCGCTCATCAACACCATCACGTCCGGGCGGCTGGTCACGTGCGCGCTATAGGTGAAGCGGACGCTCGGGGTGTCCTGCAGCGGCACCCAGGAACGGGCATGGATGGCCTGCGACTGGCTGAACATGAAGGGCAGCTTCTTGCCCTCGGTCATGGACGGCTCCAGCCACTGCAGGCCCGAGGCGGTCGGTGCGGTGTGGTAGGTGATGCGCACGGTGGCCGGCTGGTCCGGCGTTTCGATGCTCAGCTTGCTGCCGAACACCTTGTCGGCCGGTGCCAGCGCGAACTGCAGCGCGGTGGCGCTGCCGTCGGCAGCCACGGCCTCGACCTTCTCCACGCTCAGCTCGCGGGTATCGAGCAGCAGCTGCTTGGCGGCCTTGTCCTTCCACTCCAGGCTGTAGGTGGCCGTGCCGCCGATCTGCTTGGTGTCGAAATCGACCTTCAGGTCCAGCGCCAGGTCCTTGATGACGACCTTGTCCGGTTCGGCGTAGGAGCTTTCATCGTGGCTGCGGCTGACGGTATTCACGGCGGCGGCGGGCTTCTGGGCGACGGGGTCGACGGTGGGGGCTGCGGGCTCTTTGGCGCAGCCAGCGACGAGCGCCACGGCCAGGGGCAGCATCAGGAACGAAGAACGCATTGATCTGGAACCGGTTCAGGGAACAACCGCTGATTTTAAACCCGAAAGGCTTTGGTGGATGCGGCAGTGCGGCAACCGACGGTTGCGGCAAGGTCCGCGCCAGAAAATGCCTGATACCGTCATCCCCGCGAAAGCGGGGATTGCTCTTCGCATTACCTCATCATCCCGACCAAGAGCAGAGCAAAAGCACCCCTCCCAACCCTCCCCTTGCCTTCGGCAAAGGAAGGGCTCAGCGAGCGCGCCCCTGTAGTGCCGAGCCACGCTCGGCAGGGGCCTTGCCGGCAAGATCAAAGGCGCCCCTCATCCCACCCCTTCTCCCGCAAGCGGGAGAAGGGCCAAGGCAAAAGCTGAAAAGCCCCCCCTCCCCAGCCCTCCCCAGCCCTCCCCAGCCCTCCCTTGGCCCACGACCAAAGGGAGGGAGCAGAGACGTAGGGCCGAGCCATGCTCGGCAGGGGCCTTACCAGAGCCAAAAGCTGAAAAGCCAACCCCTCCCCGGCCCTCCCTGGCCTGCGGCCAAAGGGAGGGGGCAGAGACGTAGTGCCGAGCCATGCTCGGCAGGAGCCTTACCAGCAAAAGACAAAACCCGCAGCACCGCCCCCCATACGAAAAAGGCGGCCAATGGCCGCCCTTTCCTCAACACATCCAGCAACCAAGCCTCAAAGCTTGTAACCGGAGTGGATCGAAACAATACCCGCGCTCAGGTTCTTGTAATGGCAGCGGCCAAAACCGGCCGCGGTCATCATCGCCTTCAGCTCTTCCTGCGGCGGATGCTTGCGGATGCTCTCGGCCAGATACTGATAGCTGTCGGCGTCACCACGCGCGAACAGCTTGCCCAGCGTCGGCAGCACCTTGAACGAATGGAAATCGTAGATGGGCTTGAACCACTCGGCGGTGACTTCGGAGAACTCCAGCACGCGCGCCTGGCCGCCCACCTTCAGCACACGGTACATCTCGCGCAGTGCCGCTTCCTTGTCGGTCACGTTGCGCAGCCCGAAGGAAATGGTCACCAGGTCAAAGCTCTGGTCCGGGAACGGCAGCGCCTCGGCATTGAGCTGCACCCATTCGAAGCCCGCAACCTGACCACGGTTGGTCAGCCGGTCGCGGCCCACCGACAACATACCGGCATTGATGTCACCCAGTACCACGGTGCCGTCAGCGCCCAAGCGCTCCTTCAGCAGCACCGCGATATCGCCGGTGCCACCGGCCAGGTCCAGCACCCGGTCACCCGGCTTCACCTGCGCGGTGGCCACGAAGTAGCGCTTCCACAGCCGATGAATACCCAGGCTCATCAGGTCGTTCATCAGGTCGTAGTTGTCGGCCACGGAGGTGAACACCTGGCCGACAAGCTTCTGCTTGTCCTTGGCCGGTACGTCGCGGAAGCCGAAGTGGGTGGTGCCGGTCTTGTAGGGGGATTCGCTCATGGCACTGATTATCGCACCGACAGCCCGATTGCGGCGGCGGCAGGCTGAATCCGGCCGCTATGATGGCGGCCAAAGCACCGTGAGGCCCCAACATGATCACCACCCCGGATTACCGCGCCCTGCTCGAAACCGCCATTGCCGAAGCCCGCCAGGGCCTGGCCGAAGGCGGCATCCCGATTGGCGCGGCCCTGTACCACAACGATGGCCGCCTGCTCGGCTGCGGCCACAACCGCCGTATCCAGGAAGACGACCCGTCCATCCACGGCGAAACCGACGCCTTCCGCAAGGCCGGCCGCCAGCGCGGCTATCGCAACACCATCATGGTCACCACCCTGGCCCCGTGCTGGTACTGCAGCGGCCTGGTGCGTCAGTTCAATATCGGCACCGTGGTGGTCGGCGAATCGGTCAGTTTTGGCGGCGGTATCGATTGGCTGCGCGAGAACGGTGTACAGGTCATCGATCTGAACGATGCCGGCTGTATCGAGATGATGAGCCGTTGTATCGCCGAAAATCCCGACATCTGGAACGAAGATATCGGCGAATGATCCTCTTTCGCATGAGCAAAACCTGACTGGGGGCCGCAGAAAACCGGACGAATGTCGTGGCAATGCAATGTGAAAAGGCTATGCTCGGTGAACAGGGGCACTGCCATCGAGGTGAAGCGATGCTTACAACGCCCAACCAACACAGCAGTCGCCGTTCGCTCCAGCACGCGGGCGAACAATTGCGACAGCAGTACGCACGTCATCGTTGCTCGGCACCGTTCTGGGATGCCTACCATCAGGTTCAGCGCGAGCTGGTGGCTGTTTTCCCGGAACGACAGGCAGAGTTGTGCAACCGCCTGGCGGTATTTGCCCAACGCCTGGGTGCGGTGGAAAAAGCCCAGTTATTGGAACTGGCTGACAGCGAAGTCTAAAAAAAAAACCGGGCCTGGCCCGGTTTTTTTTGCGCGGCCTTCTGTAGAGCCGAGCCGTGCTCGGCAGCCGCCTCACTTTGGCCACAGGCCAAGGGAAGGGTTGGGGAGGGCTTGGCTTTGGGCTTTTGGCTCTGCTGGTAATGCCCCTGCCGAGCATGGCTCGGCACTACACGCCTTTGCCCCCTCCCTTTGGC
>NZ_DLJW01000049.1:5256-5643 GCF_002477705.1 Stenotrophomonas sp. UBA7606
CATGGCTCGGCACTACACCCTGCCCCCTCCCTTTGGCCGCAGGCCAAGGGGAGGGCTGGGGAGGGGTTGGCTTTTCGGCTTTTGGCCCTGCTGGCAAGGCCCCTGCCGAGCATGGCTCGGCACTACACGCCTTTGCCCCCTCCCTTTGGCCGCAGGCCAAGGGGAGGGCTGGGGAGGGGTTGGCTTTTCGGCTTTTGGCTCTGCTGGTAAGGCCCCTGCCGAGCATGGCTCGGCACCACACGCCTTTGCCCCCTCTCTTTGGCCGCAGGCCAAGGGGAGGGCTGGGGAGGGGTGAGCTTTTCGGCTTTTGGGCTTTTGGCCCTGCTGGTAAGGCCCCTGCCGAGCATGGCTCGGCACTACACGCCTTTGCCCCCTCCCTTTGGCCGC
>NZ_DLJW01000049.1:5788-11540 GCF_002477705.1 Stenotrophomonas sp. UBA7606
GCATGGCTCGGCACTACACGCCTTTGCCCCCTCCCTTTGGCCGCAGGCCAAGGGAAGGGTTGGGGAGGGCTTGGCTTTTGGGCTTTTGGCTCTGCTGGTAAGGCCCCTGCCGAGCATGGCTCGGCACTACACGCCTTTGCCCCCTCCCTTTGGCCGCAGGCCAAGGGAAGGGTTGGGGAGGGGCGGGCTTTTCGGCTTTTGGCTCTGTTGGTAAGGCCCCTGCCGAGCATGGCTCGGCACTACCAACTGCCGCCTCCCACAAACGAGGACCAAAACAAAAGGCGCCTTTCGGCGCCTTCTGCTTGTCGCTACCCTGCCCCGTTACTGCGGCGGCAGGTCGTTGTTGCTGGCCAGCTGCTTGCGGTTGAACACCCGCTGCACCACCACGAAGAACAACGGGATGAAGAACAGGCCCAGCAAGGTGCCCACCACCATGCCGCCCAACACGCCGGTACCGATGGCGCGCTGCGCACCCGAACCCGCACCCGAGGCGATTGCCAGCGGCAACACGCCAAGACCGAAGGCCAGCGAGGTCATCACGATCGGACGCAGGCGGTCGCGCACCGCATGCATCGTCGCCTCGATCACACCCGCGCCCTTCTCCAGGTGCTCCTTTGCGAATTCCACGATCAGGATCGCGTTCTTCGACGTCAGGCCCACCGTGGTCAACATCGCAACCTGGAAGTACACGTCACGCTCCATGCCGCGCATGGTGTTGGCCAGCACCGCACCCAGGATACCCAGCGGGGCAACCATCAGCACCGCGGTCGGCACGCTCCAGCTTTCATACAGGGCGGCAAGGCACAGGAACACGATCAGCAGCGACAGCGTGTACAGCAGCGGCGTCTGCGAACCGGCTTCGCGTTCCTGGTAGGACACGGCCGTCCACTCGATGCTGAAGCCCGGTGGCAGCTGCTTGGCCAGCTTCTCCACTTCCAGCATGGCATCACCGGAGGCCACACCCGGTGCCGCCTCGCCCTGGATTTCCAGCGCCGACACGCCGTTGTAGCGCTCCAGACGCGGCGAGCCGTAATCCCAGCGCTGGCTGGCGAAGGCCGAGAACGGCACCATCTCGCCGGCGCTGTTCTTCACCGTCCACACGTTGAAGTCTTCCGGGTTCATGCGGAACGCATCGTCGGCCTGCACGTAAACGCGCTTGACGCGGCCGCGGTCGATGAAGTCATCGATGTAGCTCGAGCCCCACGCCGTGGCCAGCGTGCTGTTGATCGCATCCAGCGACAGGCCATGCGCACCGGCCTTGGCCACATCGATGTCCAAGCGCAGCTGCGGGGTGTCGTCCAGACCGTTCGGGCGCACGTTGGCCAGCAGCTTGCTTTCGCCCGCCATGCCCAGCAACTGGTTGCGGGCATTGACCAGGGCATCATGGCCAGCGCCGCTGTTGTCCTTCAGGAAGAAGGTGTAACCCGAGGCAATGCCCAGCTCCGGCATGGCCGGCGGCGGGAAGGCGAAGATGAAGGCGTCCTTGATCTGACCCAGCGCCGCCATCGCGCGGCCGGTGATCGGGCCCACCCCCTGGTCGGCACTGCGCTCGCCCCAGTCCTTGAGCTTGACGAAGGCCATGCCCGAGTTCTGGCCCATGCCGGAGAAGCTGAAGCCCTGCACCGAGAACACCGATTCAACCGCGTCCTTCTCGTTCTTCAGGAAGTGGTCTTCCAGCTTGTAGATCGACTCCAGGGTGCGCTCCTGGGTGGCGCCCACCGGTGCATTGACCAGCGCCATCAAGATGCCCTGGTCTTCATTGGGCAGGAACGAGCTGGGCAGACGCGCGAACAGCAGGCCCATCACCACCGCCAGCGCCAGGAACACCGCCATGAAACGGCCCGGGCGATGCAGGATGCCGCGTACGCCGCGCTGGTAGGTGCCACTGGTACGGTCAAAGCCGTTGTTGAACCAGTTGAAGAAGCGGCCCGAGATACCCTTGTGGGCAACATGGTGCTCGCCCTTCTTCAGCGGCTTGAGCATCGTGGCGCACAGCGCCGGAGTGAGCACGATGGCGACCAGCACCGACAAGGCCATCGCCGACACGATGGTCGCCGAGAACTGCCGGTAGATGACGCCGGTGGAGCCGCTCATGAAGGCCATCGGCACGAACACCGCCGACAGCACCAGGCCGATGCCGACCAGCGCGCCAGTGATCTGGCTCATCGACTTGCGGGTGGCTTCCAGCGGCGACAGTCCTTCCTCGGACATGATGCGCTCGACGTTCTCCACCACCACGATGGCGTCATCGACCAATAGACCGATCGCCAGCACCATGGCGAACATGGTCAGCATGTTGATGGAGAAACCCAGCACCGCCAGGATGCCGAAGGTGCCCAGCAACACCACCGGCACGGCGATGGTCGGGATCAGGGTGGCGCGGAAATTCTGCAGGAACAGGTACATCACCACGAACACCAGCACGATGGCCTCGAGCAGGGTCTTGACCACGCCCTTGATCGACACGCGCACGAACGGGGTGGTGTCGTACGGAATCACCGCCTTCATGCCGGCCGGGAAGTTGGCACGCAGCTCGTCCAGGGTCTTGCTGACGCCCTCGGCGGTTTCCAGCGCGTTGGCGCCGGTGGCCAGGGTGATGGCCAGGCCGGAGGCCGGCTTGCCGTTGTAGCGGGTGACGAAGTCGTAGGTTTCCGCGCCCAGCTCGACGCGGGCAACATCGCCCAGCTTCAGCGTGGAGCCGTCACTTTCCGTGCGCACCACGATGTTGCGGAACTGCTCCGGCGTCTGCAGGCGGTCCTGCGCATTGATGGTGGCGTTGAGCTGCTGGCCCTTCACCGCCGGCGCACCGCCCAGCTGGCCTACCGCCACCTGCGCGTTCTGTGCCTGCACGGCAGCCGTCACTTCGGCCACCGAGACCTTGTAGGTCTGCAGCTTGGTCGGGTCCAGCCAGATGCGCATGGCGTACTTGCCACCGAACACCTGGATCGAGCCCACGCCCGGCACGCGGCTGAGCGGGTCGACGATGTTGGAGCCGACGTAGTCGGAGATGTCGTTCTCATCCATGCTGCCGTCTTCGGAGACGAAGCCCAGCACGTTGAGGAAGCCCGAGCTGGACTTGGCAACGTTGATGCCCTGGCGCTGCACTTCCTGCGGCAGCAACGGCATGGCCAGCTGCAGCTTGTTCTGCACCTGCACCTGGGCGATGTCCGAATCGGTGCCGCTTTCAAAAGTCAGGGTGATGCTGGCCTGGCCGTTGGAGGAGCTGTTGGACGAGAAGTACATCAGGCCGTCCAGGCCCTTCATGTTCTGCTCGATGATCTGCGTCACCGAGTCTTCCACCACCTTGGCCGAAGCACCCGGGTAGTTGGCGGAAATGGACACGGCAGGCGGTGCGACCTCGGGGTACATCGAGATCGGCAGCTTGAGCATTGCCAGCGCGCCGGCAAGCATGATGATGATGGCGATGACCCACGCAAAGATGGGTCTGTCGATGAAGAAACGAGCCATGGGGTTCTCCGCTTACTGCTTGGCAGCCGGCGCCGCGGCGGGCGCGGCGGCAGGCTTGGCGGCTTCGGCACCCTTCTCGGTGGCCTGCACCGGCATCCCCGGGCCAATCTTCTGCAGGCCTTCGACGATGACCTTGTCACCGGCCTTCAGGCCATCCTCGACCAGCCACTTGTCGCCGACGGTGCGGCTGACGGTGACCGGACGCACGGCAACCTTGCCTTCGGCATCCACCACCATGGCCGAGGTATTGCCCTTGGCATCGCGGGCAATGCCCTGCATCGGCACCAACAGCGCATTCGGGCGCACACCACTGCCCAGCACGGCACGCACGAACATGCCCGGCATCAGCACCTGGTCGGGGTTTTCCACGCGCACGCGCAGCGCATAGCTGCCGGTGGACGGGTCGACGCTGACTTCGGAGAACTCCAGCTTGCCCTTGTGGGCATAGGTGCTGCCGTCTTCCAGCACGATGTCGACCGGCAGTTCCGAGGCACCTTCCAGGCGGCCGGCGGCCAGTTCCCGGCGCAGCTGCAGCAGCTCGGCCGAGGACTGGGTGACGTCGATGTAGATCGGATCCAGCTGGTTGATGGTGGCCAGCGGCTCGGCCTGGCCGGCGCTGACCAGCGCGCCCTGGGTGACCGAGGACTTGCCGATCTGGCCACTGATGGGGGCGGTGATGCGGGCATAGCCCAGCGTCACGTTGGCCGCGTCCAGCGAGGCGCGGGCGGCCAGCACGTCGGCCTCGGCCTGCTTCCAGGCGGCTTGGGCGTTCTCATCGTCCTGCACGCTGATCACCTTGGACTTGACCAGCTCGCTGCTGCGGCGCGCGGCCAGGCGCGCGGCATTGGCGCTGGCTTCGGCACGGGCCAGCTGCGCGCGGGCGCTGTTGGCCTGGGCGCGGTAGGCGGCGTCGTCCAACTGGTACAGCGGCTCACCGGCCTTGACCACACTGCCCTCGGTGAACAGGCGCTTGGCAACGATGCCGCTCACCTGCGGGCGCACCTCGGCCACCTGGTAGCCGGTGGCACGGCCGGCCAGCTCGCGGGTCAGGGTGACGGCTTCAGGCTTCAGCGTCACTACCGTGACCTGGCCCGGGCCACCTTGTTGCTGCTGCTCGCCGCCGCCCTTGCAGGCAACAAGCGCGACGGATAGTGCGAGGGAAAGCGCGACGAGGCGGTAGCGACTGATGGCAGGCATGAGAGAGGAGCTCAATAAGGAAAAGAGGCGCTCGAGGGTCGGGCGGAAGATGAGAGAGGCCGTGCCTATCCTTCCGTAACGCATACGTTACGGGTACAGCCGTGACCACCGCCACCACCGCACACATTCCCGCCATCCTGCAGAGCAAGCTGCGGAAATATACATACATGCATGGATGTTTGTAAACGACTACAATTCAGGCCGGTTTCATCCAGCATTTGCACACAGCAATGGCCAGAAAGACCAAAGAAGAGGCAGCAGCCACCCGCGAAGGCATCCTTGATGCCGCGCTGGCCTGTTTCCATGAGCATGGCGTTGCCGGCACCTCGCTGGCGGCGATCGGCGAACGTGCGGGTTACTCGCGCGGCGCGGTGTACTGGCACTTCAAGAACAAGACCGAAGTGCTGGAGGCCATGATCAACCGCGAGCGCGTGCCCTTCATCAACCGCCTGCGTCATGCCTATGCGCCGGAACGCAGTACCCCCATTGCCGACCTGCGCTCGGCAATGCTGATCTCGGTGGCTGAAATAGCCCACGACCAGCGCCTGCGCGACATGATGGAGATCATGCTGCGCAACGACCTGTCAGCTGAAAGTCTGGCCATGCAGAAGCTGCAGCGCGACAGTATTGACGAAGAAATGGAGATTTTCCGCCGCGTGCTGCTGCGCGCGCAGGAACTGGGCCAGTTGCGCGAGGGCGTCAGCATCGACACCCTCGCCCGCATCCTGCACGCCTGCCTGGTAGGCGTGCTGTACGGCGCGATGCTGCAACCTGCGTCTTTCGACCTGGAAGGCGACAGCCGCCAGACCATGGACGCCATGCTGGCCTACCACGTCACCCCGGGCGCCTTCACCCCCGGCGCCGACCCGCAGCCGCTACCAGACCCCACCGCCTGACCCACCGGTGGTGCCGAGCCATCTCGGCAAGGGCTCTACCCGTAACACCAACAGCAAAGCACCCACCCACCCAACCCTACCCCTTGCCTGCGGCAAAGGGAGGCTAAAGCGCGCAACCACCGCTGTAGTGCCGAGCCATGCTCGGCAAGGGCTCTACCCATAACACCAACCGCAAAGCACCCCTCCCAACC
>NZ_DLJW01000050.1:0-7006 GCF_002477705.1 Stenotrophomonas sp. UBA7606
CGCGGCGTATGCCGCTCCTGAAACATGGCTCGCAATGCCCCTGCCGAGCATGGCTCGGCACTACATTCCAGCATTGCTTGTAAGGCCCCTGCCGAGCATGGCTCGGCACTACACCCCCTCCCTTTGCCGCAGGCAAGGGGAGGGTTGGGGAGGGGTGCTGTTCGCGGTTGATCTGCCTGATCTGGATGGCGGTGGTGATGCACCAGGTGAAGCGTCGCGGCCTCACCCCGACCAACGTCACCCGCATCTCCTGCCTCAGCCTGTTCTGGCACTTCCTGGACCTGGTCTGGATCTGCGTCTTCACCTTTGTCTATCTGATTGGAGTGTTCTGAACATGTCCGACAACGACACCTCCCGCGCCGGCAGCGGACATGGCTCCACCAAGTCCTACCTGATCGGCTTCGTGATCTGCGCCGTGCTCACCGTCATCCCCTTCATGCTGGTGATGAACCCGACGCTGTCGCGGCCACTGACGATGGCCCTGCTGGTCGGCTTTGCCGTCGTGCAGATCATCGTGCAGCTGGTGTACTTCCTGCACATGAACCGCTCCTCGGAGGGCGGCTGGAACCTGGCCAGTTTTGTTTTCACCCTGGTCATTCTTTTCATCGTGGTAGCGCTCTCCATCTGGATCATCTGGAGCATGCACTTCCATATGATGGTCAACTGACGCACGCAACGGGCCGGCACACACTGCCGGCCCGTTGCATGTAGTTCGGCTGTCCGTCCTTCATCGACCATAGCCATGTCCCGCACCAACACCTCCGACACCGGCCTCGCCGCACTGGCCCGCAAACTGCACCTGTCCACCATCGCGATAAGCGCCGCCACCTTGCTGCTGGTCGCCTGCGCCGCAAAACCCAAGGTGGATTTCTACGGCAAGGACATCGCCTGCGAAGCGCTCGGCCAGCAATGGACGATGCCCGACAGCACAGGCGTAAGCCGCAGCCCGGCCGACCTCAACGGCAAAGTGACCTATCTCATCTTCGGCTTCACCAGCTGCCCGGACGTCTGCCCCACCACCATGGTGGAATTGAACCGCGTAAAGCACCTGATGGGTTCGGACGCCGACAAACTGCAGGTGATCTTCGTCACTGTGGACCCGGCCCTTGACACCCCGGCCGTTGCCGAAACCTATGTAAAAGCCTTCGCCCCCCCCCCCGCAACCGCCCTGGTAGGCAACGACCAGCAACTGGCTGCAATGGCAGCATCCTTCAAAGCCTTCTACGACCGCGAAGAAGGCAAGCACCCAGGCGCCTATTCGATGAGCCACACCGCAGGCTGCTATATATTCGATCGCCAAGGACGGCTGCGTTTGTTCGCGCCCTACGGCATGCCGGTGGAGCAGCTGTTCTCGGATGTGCAGCGACTAACGCTGGAGCCAACAAGGCCGCACGCAACAACCTGTCAGGCAACCGGCTAGCCCCGCCCCCGCATGACCAAAGCCCCTCTCCCTCCGGGAGAGGGGTTGGGGTGAGGGCGACGTACCCCCAACTCATTGCGTGCATTTCATGTCTATGCTTACGTGAGCAATCGAGTTGCCTCAAGGGCTAGCAATCACTCTTAAGTCGACGTTCGCAACATCACGCAGATACATGTAACTAGTACCAAGCACGGTCATGACACTATCCGTAACACTAGCGGCAGAGAATGCAGGCTGCACAATGAAGAACCCCATTCGCATTTCAATATCCCGCGCTTTAAGCCTCAAGATGTCGATCTGCGCCGGCGTGCCTTTCAGCAATCTTTGGGCACCACTGCCTTCGCCCGCGCTATAACGATCTAGCAGTCTTTGAAAGAGTGCGGGGCCTTTATGTAGCCATTTCGCAGACCTGCTTGCCTGACCAGCTACCACATACGCATCATCCACCCGCGCCCCCGGTCGTCGACCGCTACCGCAGTATTTACAGTGATAGAGATCCACCGCGATGTGATCAGGAGCTTCCCGGATCGCGACGAGGTCAGCAATCTCACCGGCCCCGTCATCGTTGAAGATAATGTCATAGCCATCGATGATCTTCTGAAATGTGAAGCCTTGGACCGAATCGAAATCCAAGGGATGGGCCATCGACTCCCTGTGGATGTTGGTGCTTCCCCAATTCCAGGTCGATAGAAGAGTGGCCGGCAACGGGACATTAAGCGTGGCGTGGGTGAAGTAGCGATAGTTCCCGATGAGGATGGACCCGTCTGCCTGTAGGAATCGCATGCGTTCGCGATCCAAGTAGTCATTGAGATCATGCTCTTTACTGCCAATGAGCAAAGTGGCTCGGCCACTCGAATACCGATAGCCATCACTCTCAAGGTGGATCCGAATGGTTGTCAGAGTCCGTTCGTCGCCGTTGTGCGAAATGGCCGACAATACAATGGCTAGGGTGTCATCACTTTCCTTGACTGGCTGTCCGAGTTTGATATCCAGCAATGGATAGGATTCCCCATTGACGGTGATCGCACAGCGGCCCTCGGTTTCAATACCTAGCGCATCAGGCCAGTCGGCGAAGAAAATTCCGTCCGGCCAACGGCCACTTAGCTTCTCCGCCCGCATGACGTTTCGAAGAATGGCGGCTGTATCGATTGCGGAGTTATTGATCTTCGAGGCGACGACATCACACCAACGCACCCAATCGTCAATGGTGCCGGAATCCATCTTCCAGAGCTTTCCCTTGGCCGAACACCCTGCAGTAGTGCTCTCACCGTCTGCGTGTCCAACGCCAAAAATGTTGGACTTGATAGAGCGACCACTCTCAAGGTCGTCCATGACCCGGTTGACATCTTGTCCAACGTGCATGGTAAAGCGCACGTCACGACCGGATCTGCTAAGGCCAACGTTCTGTAGCTTCAGTCGTTTAATCCCATACATGATGCGAAAGACGTCGTCGCCGTTGATGCGACGTGCCGACGGTGCAACAAGGGCCTGAAAACGCGAGGTCTGTCGTTCGTCCCCAGTGCAAGAGATGAAGAGAGTTGAATCGCTTTGCCGGTAGTAGGCGAGATATAGGTGCCAAGTCGAGCCATAAATAGACTCGCTTTCTGCCCAGCCAATGGGAGCGTTCTCATGGGAAACAGCCATTACAATCGATTCGTCATCGCTCACCGAGTGCAAATGAAGCGTCTCGCTCGGCGACCCTAGGCTCTTTACGGCACGGGGACGCCAGCTCGATCTCGTGAGGCGGTAGGCGAGGCAGCTGATGTTAGGTGCTGGATTGAGAGCCGCGATCTTCGCTCCCTCAGAATCACCTTCGAACTTTGATTCAAATTCCTGGCGCTGCAGCTCGCGTCCGATTCGCTCAGTGCTGACTTCACGAATGATTAAACTCCAGTCCGCGCTTTCTTCAAAGAGACGCTTCATGGGGCTGTCAGCACGCTGGTTGGCGATGTTGGCGACGAACTTTGCGGTTCCCAGTCGTGTGTCCGTTCGGGTCAGCCTACCAATAAACTGCAGCGTGACCGCTGGGCTTTGATGCTGATCATGGATTGCGGCGATCTTTAGCTCGGGCAAATCAAAACCCTCGCCGAACATGTCGACGCAAACCACGATACGACTTTGCCGGGTCCGTATGCGCTCTAGATCTCGCTCCTTTGTTCTACTGCCTTTGCTGTGGATTACAACTGGTTCAAACTCCGGCCCTAACTCACGGTACAGCTCTATGATCCGGTTAGCCTTAGATATCTTGGCGCACCGCGCCATGAGAATGTGATCGAAACCTGCTTCTATATCGCGGGTTAGCAACTCAACAGCTTTGACTGCAATGGTCCGATCAATCTCGCTGATTACATATTCGCGAACAGGGAAGAAATCGATTTTCTGGAAGTAATTGTCTCGCTGCGCTTGGCTCAAGCTATAGTTGAAGATGATCTTGCCCTCCAGCCGTCGCTGATCGAGCCGGAACGGCGTCGCAGTGAAATAGATGGCTGGTTTGGAGCCGAAAGCGTTTCGAATTCGCCCCCACGTCATGGCGGCGACGTGGTGAGCCTCGTCAAATATGAGGTGACTGAAGTGCGCTGCAAAGGCTTCTAGTTCGTTGTCATCTAGTTGCGCCAACGCGGCAGGCGTCGCGATGGTGACATTGGAGGCTTCGATGGCTTGCGCGTCGACTGCAACATCGCGACCATCGATGCGATGGACAATGGGTGAAAGAACGTCGTCGGAAATCGCGTTGATGACCCTTAGACGTTGCAAGCTTGCCAATCGATCGCCTATCTGGGTTCGAAGCGCATCGGATGGCACGATCAGCAGCGTACGTCGGAACCGCCCGGCTATGATGACTGCGAAAATTGTGTCCGTTTTTCCCGTGCCGGTAGGCATAACAACGATCCCTGGCACTTCGGGATCGGAATCGAGATGGGAAAAGACAGAAAACGCAGCAGCGCGTTGAGGCTTCCGAAATCCAGCGAACCCATTGGCTGGCCCTTCGACAGAAAAATTTAGGGTGTGATCGGCCCAACTGCGGTAAACAACATTATCGCGGTAAAAATCGACATCAACATCCATTTATTTCCTCCTTTGAAGCCGACTTCCATCTGTCTGCTGCCCGTCTCGATGAAGACGATCCAAACCAAGTTTCCATTCTCCCAGTTAATCACGGAATCAAAATTAGGAATAGCGTTATTTTGATCTTTCTCCCAAGAGAGATAGACGCCGAACTTTTGGCACCCAAGAGGCGAAGTCAGGTCTGCATTGTGACGACTAGGCATTTGGGAGTTTCCATTATTGGTCGTAAGCGGCCGAAAGAGCACAAGGAAGCTATCGAGAGCATCAATAGAACGGGGGAAGTTCTACTCACCACAATTCCATCACCGCCCATCAAACCGCCTCCGATACTCCCCCGGCGACAACCCCACAACCCTCCTGAACACCTTCCGGAACGACCCCGGGTCGCTGTACCCCACGTCCCAGGCAATCCGCTCCAGCGGCACATTACTGGTCTGCAGCATCTCCCGTGCACGGGCTACGCGTACGCGCTGGGAGTATTCGGTGGCAGTCATGCCGGTTGCTTTCTGGAAGCGGCGCAGGAAGGTGCGCTCTTCCAGTCCTGCGCGCTGTGCGAGCTCGGCGGATGCAACCTGCTTCGCGTGGGTGTCGTGCAGCCATTGCTGCACCGCCAGCACTGCGGCGTCGCCGTGCGTCATGCGTGGCGAGAAACTGCTGTAGTAGCGCTGTTGGCGACCGGGGGGATCGATCAACAGCGTGCGTGCGACATCCAGCATCACTGCGGCGCCGAGGTAGCGGTCTACCAGCCGCAGGCCGAGGTCGGTCCAGGCCATGGCGCCGCCTGCGCTGAAGATGTCGCCGCCGTCGATGAGCATCTGGTCCACGTCCAGCGTCACGTCCGGAAAGCGCGCGGCCAGCAGTTCGGCGTATTGCCAGTTGGTGGTGATGGTGCGGCCGGCCAGGCGCCCGGTTTCGGCCAGCAGGAATGCGCCGGCGCAGACCGATGCGAGCGTGGTGCCATCGTCGTGCAGTGCGCGCAGCCAGCCCAGGTAGGGCGTGGCGGCTTCGGGCGAAATCGGCGGCTGCATGCTGGGCGGCAGGATCATTACCTGCGGTGTGCCGGTTGGTTGCTGGCTTGAGCTGTAGACGACTTGCGGCGCTTGGCCGGGCGCTTCGATGCGCCAGTGCGTGACCTGCAGTTCGGGCGTGGCGGGTGCTGCGCGTTCACTGGCGAGCCGGCCGGCCAGGGCGAACAGGTCGGTCAGGCCGAGCACCGCCGCCAGCTGGGCGCCGGGATACAGCAGGATTCCCACTTGGATGTGACCGTCGGTGCGCATCTGTCGGTACAGCCCTCAAGAATGTCGGTAGCGCCTCTTCGTGGTGGCAGGCCGGTCGCGGAGACTTCTCCCACACCATTCAACCACCCATCAGGGAGCCGTACATGAGCAAGCGCGCCATTATCGTCGTCGATCTTCAGAATGAATACCTCGCCACCGGAAAGCTGCCTTTGGTGGGCATTGATGCCGCCACCGCCAATGCGGTGCGCGTGGTTGCCGATGCGCGGACCAAGGGCGTGCCGGTGCTGCATGTCCGCCATGAATCCGCAAGCAGTGATGCGCCGATCTTCGTGCCCGGCTCGGACGGGGTGCGGATCATGGCCGCTGTCGCGCCCATCGGCGATGAGCCGGTGATCGTCAAGAACCACGTCAATTCGTTCCGCGATACCGATCTTAAGCAGCAGCTTGAAGCGCGCGGTATCGAGGACGTGGTGGTAGTTGGTGCGATGAGCCATATGTGCGTGGATGCGGTGGTGCGTGCGTCGGCCGACATGGGCTATGCGGTCACCGTGCTGCACGATGCCTGCGCCACGCGTGACCTGGAGTTCAACGGCGTCGTGGCGCCGGCTGCGCAGGTGCATGCGGCGATGATGGCGTCGTTTGAGTTCGGGTATGGGCGGGTGCTTGCTACGGATGCGTATCTGGCGGAGTGATCGCACCGGTGGCTTTGGCGATGGCTTTCAACTGGGTGGGTCTGGTACAACGCGGCACGGCGTTGCGGAGCAACGCTGGCCCGAACTACTGGACTTAACTCAATGCGATTCAAACCATCTCGCCTGGCTGCCCTTCTTCTGCTGGGCGTTGCTGCGCCGGCTTTTGGCCAGACAACCATCTGCAAGATCGAGGGTGATTCGATTGGCCCGGAGGTGATCTCCTGGGATACCAAGACGCAGCGGGCGCAGGTAAAGCTGCTGGGCGAGGACTTGCAGGGGAAGATGACCTGGAAGCGGAAGCACGATGATCTTGGCGACAAGGTCAATTTGAGCTTTACGCCTGCTGATCCGCTGTTTGGGGATGAGTATGAGTTTGTGGTGTTCCCTACCGAGGATGGGCATCGGGTGATGGGCGTTGGGTACAAGTACTACAACGGGGTTAAGTATTTGAATATCAGCCAGGGGAATTATGTGGCTGTTTGTAGTTCGTTGTAGGTCTGGAGGCTCGTAGCGTGCTTTTGTAGGAGCTGCGTTAGCTGCGAAGCTGGGGATGTTTGAGGTGCTGGTTTACTGCGAAGAGCACCCCTCCC
>NZ_DLJW01000050.1:7169-7326 GCF_002477705.1 Stenotrophomonas sp. UBA7606
TCCCCAGCCCTCCCCTGCGCATTGCGCAAGGGAGGGAGCTACAGCTGGCTTCGCTTCTAGCTGCTGCTTTGCTGGTTGGCTCTTTTTGTAGGAACAGCGTTAGCTGCGAAGCTTGGGGTGCTTGATCTGTTGGATTGCTGCGAAGAGCACCCCTCCC
>NZ_DLJW01000050.1:7524-14382 GCF_002477705.1 Stenotrophomonas sp. UBA7606
CCCAGCCCTCCCCTGCGCTACGCGCAAGGGAGGGGGTTGAGTTGGCTTCGCTTGTATCCTTGCTCACTCCTTACGCACTTCTTCAGCTTGCTTGTTTGCGCTTGATTGCTGCGTTAGCACAGCATGGTTACGGAATTGCTAAGGCTGTATGCCTTCCATCGAACGTGATGGATTGCTGCCAGCATTCGCATCCTCTCGGTTATGCTACGGCACCCATTCCGGCAAGGACGTACCGTGAGCATTGGCGAATACACGCAGGTTTATCGTGGCAAGAAAGTTGTTGACTTCCAAATGGGCGGTGAGGCCGTCGCGGGGGATGTCGCTTACCGCTTGATGCAGGAATACGACAGCGACGAGAGCCAGGAAGAACTGCTGGCCAACTTCTTCGAGCGGGTTGATCCGAAGTCGATTGAAGTGCTGATCATCGGTGCATGGGATGAAGCCTCCGGCGAGGGCCCGCAGGGCCTGATCGATGGGTTGATTGCGCGCCGTGCCGAGCTGGGCAACCTGAAGGCGCTGTTCGTGGGCGACATGACCTACGAAGACTGCGAGATGTCGTGGATCAACCAGACCTCCTACAACCCGCTGCTGGAGGCCTTCCCGGGCCTGGAGTCGCTGCGTATCCGTGGCACCTCCGAACTTGAACTGCAGCCCTTCACGCATGCGTCGCTGCAGGAACTGGCGATCGAGAGCGGTGGCCTGCCGAACGAGATCGTCATTGCCATCGCCAACTCCACGCTGCCGGCCCTGCGCCATCTTGAGCTGTGGCTTGGCGATGATGGTTATGGCTTCGATGGCGATGTGGCGGTCTACCAGCGCCTGTTGTTGGCGATCGGGCCGGAGCGCCTGCAGTACCTGGGCCTGCGCAACGCCATGATCAGCGACGAGCTGGCGGTGTGGCTGGCCGGTGAGCCGTGGCTGGGCACGCTGCAGACGCTGGACCTGTCGCTGGGCACCATCGGCGACGTCGGCGCGCAGGCGCTGTGCGAGAGCCCGAACCTGGGCAGCCTGCAGCGCATCGACCTGAGCCACCACTACATTTCCGCGGCCTGGCAGCAGAAGCTGCAGGCGCTGCCGTGCACGGTGGTGCTGGACGATCCGGAAGAAGAAGACGACGGCGACCGCTACGTGGCGGTGTCCGAGTAAGGCGAAGATGGCCAATTGGCTGTTGATCGGCCCGCGCGGCAGCCGCCGTATCGGGTGGCTGCAGCGTGCCCTGCACGATCAGGGCGCGCCTGCCGCGCATGTGTTCGATTACGAAACCCTGCTCGCCGAGCCTGCGCGGCTGCTTGAGGCACTCGCGCAGGCGCCCGGTGCCATCGTCAAGCTGGAGTCGCCGGGCGAAGCGCCCGCGCTACACCAGGCCTTGGTGTTGCGTGGCTGGGAGTTGTCCGGCGCGGTTGGTGATGCGCCCTTGCCTGCCGCGCATGGCGAGCTGGTGCATCAACAGTTCTGGTATGCCGGCTTTGCCGATGTGCTGGCGTCGCTTCCTACGGGGCCGCATTACCTCAATGCACCTGCCGATCTGGCCTGCATGTCGGACAAGCTCCGCTGCCAACAAGTACTGGCCGATGCAGGCGTGGCGGTGCCGCCCTTGTTTGGGGCGATCAGTGGCTACGAGGATCTGTGCGCGCGGCTGCGCGATGCGGCCTGCGAGCGTGTCTTCATCAAGGCCCGCTACGGTTCGTCTGGTGCGGGCGTGCTGGCTTACGCGCGCAACCGCGATGGGCGTGAGGTCGCCTATAGCACGGCGGAGCTGGTGGAACAGGATGGCCACTGGCGGGTGTTCAACTCGCTGCGGCAGCGCCGTTACGACCGGCATAGCGATATCGCACGATTGGTGGACTTGCTGGCCGAGCAGGGCGCCTACATCGAGCGCTGGATTCCCAAGCCCACCGTGCCGGGCAGCGATGGCCGCCGCTATGACGTGCGCGTGGTCGCGCTGGATGGCCAGCCACGGCAGCGGGTGGCGCGGATGAGCGCAGGTGCGCTGACCAACCTGCACCTGGGCAATGCGCGCACGCAGCTGGAAGCACTGCTGGATGCCGATGCCATCCGCCATCTGCAAGCTGCCACGATGAAGGCCGCGGCCGCATTCCCCGCCAGCCGCATGATCGGCTTCGACCTGATCGTGCGCGGCACGCGCAGCTGGGTACTGGAAGCCAATGGCTTCGGCGACCTGCTGCTGGACCTGCGCCATGCCGGGCGCACCACCTACGAAGACCAGGCGCTGTTGTCGCCTGCGCGTTCTGCCATCAACGAGTACGCCCATGCTTGAGACCCGCTTGCCCGACATGCACCGCATCGTCGGCAGCCACGACGTGGTGATGATCACCTTGGACGCCCTGCGCTTCGATGCGGCCCAGCGCTGCTTCGAGCGCGGCGAGCTGCCGGTGCTTTCGCCGCACCTGCCGGCCGATGGCTGGGAGCTGCGGCATACGCCGGGCAGCTTCACCTATGCGGCGCACTCGGCGTTCTTTGCCGGCTTCCTGCCCACGCCTGCGCGGCCGGGCCCGCATCCGCGCCTGTTCGCGCTGGAGTTTGAAGGCAGCGAGACCATCGTGCCGGAGACCTTCGTGTTCTCCGGCCGTGCCGATATCGT
This sequence comes from Stenotrophomonas sp. UBA7606, assembly GCF_002477705.1. Taxonomy (NCBI): domain Bacteria; kingdom Pseudomonadati; phylum Pseudomonadota; class Gammaproteobacteria; order Lysobacterales; family Lysobacteraceae; genus Stenotrophomonas; species Stenotrophomonas sp. UBA7606. The sequence goes on from NZ_DLJW01000050.1 coordinate 10,127, forward strand.
CGGCGGCTTCCGTGACCAGGGCTACCGCACCGTCTGCATCGGCGGCGTCGGCTTCTTCAACCGTCGCAATGCGCTGGGCTCGCAACTGCCGGGCCTGTTCGAGGAAAGCCACTGGCAGCCCGAGCTCGGCGTGACCGCGATCGACTCCACCGAACGCCAGGTAGCACTGGCCTGCGAGCGTCTGCAGGCCGCGGGCGACCAGCGCTGCTTCCTCTTCATCAATGTCTCGGCCATCCACCAGCCGAACCGGCATTACCTGCCCGGTTGCGACGCGGATAGACTCGACAGCCACTGCGCCGCGCTGCGCTACGTTGATGGCGAGTTGGCGGCATTGTTCGCGGCCTTGCGTGCGCGGGGGCCGGCCTTCGTGATCCTCTGTTCCGACCATGGCACCGCTTACGGCGAGGATGGCTTCCACGGCCACCGCCTCGCCCACGAGACGGTGATGAACGTCCCCTATGCGCATTTTGTGTTGAGCCCATGACCGCCCATCGTTTGTCAGAGCTGTTGCGGCTCGAGCCCTACCAGGCCTATTCCTACTCCTACCCGCACAAGTCCGCGTACCGGCCGATCAACCAGCCGCCGCTGCTTGCCGATGCCTGGGCAAGTGAACCGCGTGATGCGTTGTTCCTGTACCTGCACGTGCCGTTCTGCAGCTACCGCTGCGGCTTCTGCAATCTGTTCGCAATGGCGCGGCCGGCGCCGGCGCAGGTGGAAGCCTATCTGGCGCAGATGGAAAAGCAGTTGCGGGTAACTGCCGATGCCTTGGGCGAACACCGCTTCGTGCGCTTCGCGCTGGGCGGCGGCACGCCTACCTATCTGGATGCGCCGCAGCTGCAGCGGCTGTTCGACTTCGTGCAGCGCCACGCCAACATCGACCTGCATTCGATTCCTGCCGGCATCGAGGTGTCACCGGAAACGGTGGACGCGGCGAAGATGAAGATCTGCCGCGATGCCGGCATCGACCGCGTCAGCATGGGCATCCAGAGCTTCAGCGATGCGGAAGTGCGCTCGCTGGTTCGGCCGCAGCAACGCGCGGTGGTTGAGGAAGCCATCGCGCAGATTCGTGCGGCAGGCATTCCAACGCTCAACCTGGATTTGATCTACGGCATTGCCGGGCAGACCGTGGCCAGCTTCCTGACCTCGATCGACAGCGCCCTCGCCTTCCAGCCGGAGGAGCTCTACCTCTATCCGCTGTACGTGCGCCCGCACACCGGGCTGGATCGCATCGGCGCGAAGGAAGGCGGCAAGCGCTCTTTCGTCATTCATCCCGAATCGGTGGACAACCGTCTGGCCCTGTATGAAGCCGGCCGCGAGCGCCTGCTTGCCGCGGGCTATGAGCAGGTATCGATGCGCATGTTCCGCGCGGCCAACGCGCCGGACTCCGGTGGGCCGGCGTACTGCTGCCAGAGCGACGGCATGGTCGGCATCGGCTGCGGCGCCCGCTCGTATACCAGCGGCCTGCACTACTCCAGCGAGTACGGCGTCAGCCGCCGCTCGGTGGCCGATATTCTTGCGCATTACCTGGAACGCGATGAGGCCTCCTTCGCCCGCATCGATTACGGCGTGCGGCTGGATGAGGACGAGCGCCGTCGCCGCTTCGTCATCCAGTCACTGCTGGCGCAGCCGGGCCTGGATCTTGCGCAATACCGTGAGCGCTTCGGCACGGAGTGCTTCGACGACCTGCCGCAGCTGGATGAGTTGTTCGAGCAGGGCTTGGCCACGCGCGAGGATGCGCTGGTCGCATTGAATGACACCGGGCTTGCCCGTGCCGACACCATCGGTCCGTGGCTGATCTCGACCGGCGTGGCCGAGCGCATGCGCGACTACCAATTGGATTGAGCCGCGCATGCATCTTTCCATCCTCTATCGCGGGCGGCTCAGCAGTTGCAACTACGACTGCCCGTACTGCCCCTTCGCCAAGACCTACGACACCCGCGCCGCCCTGCGTCGCGACGCCGAGGACCTTGCACGCTTGGTTGGCTGGGCAGAGCGGCAGACGATGGAATTGTCGGTGTTGTTCACGCCGTGGGGAGAGGGACTGGTGCGCCGCCACTACCGCGGTGCGATGGTGCAGCTGAGCCATATGCCGCATGTCCGCCGTGTGGTGATCCAGACCAATCTGTGCATCGGCACGCGCTGGCTGGACGAGGTCAATCTCGACAGCTTCGCACTGTGGTGCACCTATCACCCGGGGCAGGTGACCCGCGCCGCCTTCCTGGCCCGCTGCAATGAACTGGCCCGTCGTGGCGTACGTTACACGGTTGGCATGGTGGCGATGCGTGAGCATCTGGACGAAATCCAGGTGCTGCGCGGGGAGTTGCCGGACGAGGTGCCGATGTGGATCAACGCCTACGATGAGCGCCCTGCCGGTTATTACAGCGATGCCGAGATCCAGCAGCTGCAGCGCGTGGACCCGCACTTCCTGTTCAACCTGGAACCCTCGGCAAGCCTGGGCGCACCCTGCTTCACCGGCGAGAACGTGGTGTCAGTGGATGGCGATGGCAACGTCAAACGCTGCCACTTCGTCGCCGAACCGCTGGGCAATCTATACGACGGCAGCTTTGCGGCCCAGCTGCGTCCGCGCGGCTGCCCGAACCAGCGTTGTGATTGCTATATCGGTTATGCCCACCGCAAGGATCTGCCGTTTCAGCGGGATTATCCGGAGGGTGTGTTGGAGCGGTTTCGGGAGCAAACATCATTGTGATCACGTTTCCCCCATACTTTGGCAACCATCATGACGAACGCTCCACTTCCCGGCATTTCTGCAAGTGATGCCCTGAACTTCTATTGGCACTGCGTGATTGCGGCGAAGTTGATAGATGAGCTACCGCCGAGCACTGCTGCCAAGTCTCATGCATTGCGAGCAGTTCGCATGGCGACCCTCTGTGCGACTGGAAGGAACGGCGTACAGTACGCAAGCGATGAAGCCATCCGGATCAAGAGTTTGGAAGGGAAGCGCTGGGAAAAATGCGGGCTTATCAAAGAACATGCATTTCCCGTTAGTCTTGTGTGCAAACGCGTGTATGCCGAGCTCAAGACGAACCAGGAAGGTCCCGAGGTTGGAACTGGACCGTCCGAGAACGAAGACCTTGGACTCACGCCAGAGACAATTGCTCTTTTTCAAACGAGTCCACGCGCATGGCAGGTCGCATTGATTATTCGTGAATGGACGCACGTTGCCTGGATCACCAAGGAAGAAGAGGATCGGTTTGATGACAAGAAGCGTCATGACGGAATCAGCATTCGCAACCGCATGCCAAAGAATTGGACCGACGACCAGAGCAGATTCGCGAGATACGATGCCTGCAGTATTTCGATCTCGTTGATTTGACTGACGGAGCGACCACACCTGTCCATTCGCCCTGGGTCCGCAGCGCTTACCCGGACTACGTTGCTGGTGATGCAGGTTTGTGGGAGAGCGTCAGCCGCGAGGCTGGCATGACATGAGCTGATGGTTTGCTGCCAGGAGCACCCCTCCCCAACCCTCCCCTGCGCTGCGCGCAAGGGAGGGGGCTTGGAGCTTGCTTCGCTTTGGCTATTCGAAACCTGCTGCCACGCTTGCCGCTATCAGGATTCCGGTAGCCGTAGCCCGGGTAAGCGCAGCGCACCCGGGGCTGTTGGCCGATGGGCTGAAGTATCTCCAGATCAACAATACCCGGGTGCGCTGCGCTTACCCGGGCTACGTTGCTGGTGATGCAGGCTTGTGGGAGAGGCGTCAGCCGCGAGGCTGACATGGCATGAGCTGATGGTTTGCTGCCAGGAGCACCCCTCCAACCCTCCCCTGCGCTGCGCGCAAGGGAGGGGGCTTGGAGCTTGCTTCGCTTTGGATAGTCGAAACCTGCTGCCGCGCTTGCCGCTATCAGTATTTCGGTAGCCGTAGCCCGGGTAAGCGCAGCGCACCCGAGGCTGTTGGCCGATAGGCTGAAGCATCTCCAGATCACCGATACCCGGGTGCGCTGCGCTTACCCGGGCTACGTTGCTGGTGATGCAGGTTTGTGGGGGAGCCTTCAGCCGCGAGGCTGGGATGGCATGAGCTGATGGTTTGCTGCCAGGAGCACCCCTCCCCAACCCTCCCCTGCGCTACGCGCAAGAGAGGGGGCTTGAGGCTTGCTTCGCTTTGGCTGGTCGAAACCTGGGCCGCGCTGCCACCATCAGGATTCCGGTAGTCGTAGCCCGGGTAAGCGCAGCGCACCCGGGGCTGTTGGCTAATGGCCTGAAGCATCTCCGGACCATCGATACCCGGGTGCGCTGCG
>NZ_DLJW01000050.1:14663-21946 GCF_002477705.1 Stenotrophomonas sp. UBA7606
GGGATGGCATGAGCTGATGGATTGCTGCCAGGAGCACCCCTCCCCAACCCTCCCCTGCGCTACGCGCAAGGGAGGAGGCTTGAAGCTTGCTTCGCGTTGGCTGATGGAAACCGGCGGTCGCACTTGCCGCCATCAGGGTTTCAGCAACACCTTGCCCTTGCGCCCAGGCAACAAGCTGGCCCTCACCGCATCGGCAACATCACCAAGCCCGTAGATCGCCTGCACGGGCAGTTCCAGCTCACCACTCAGCACACGCTGCAGCAGTTCGCCGACCAGGCGCCGCTTGTTCTCCACCGACATCTGCTGGCTGACCTTGCTGCCCCAGAAGCCCTTCACCGTGGCCTGCTTGAAGATCAGGTCGCCGGAGGGAATCTGCATGGCTTCGCCGGCCATGGTGCCGAACGAGACCAGCGTGCCGTTGTCGCCGAGCAGCGACACCAGATCCGCGCTGGCCTGGCCGCCGATGGAATCGACTGCGGCGTGTGCCAGCGTGTCGCCAAGCAACGCCTGCGCGCGCGTCTTCCAATCCGGCTGTGTGGTGGACAGCACATTGTTGATGCCCAGTGCCTTCAGTTCGTCCACACCTGCATCGCGACGTACGAGCCCGAGCACGTGCACGCCGCGTGCGGCGGCGAGCATCGCTAGGGTCTTGCCGACTGCGCCGTTGGCCGTGTTCTGCACGATCCATTGGCCGGGTTCGGCCTGCAGGAACTCCAGCAGCATCAACGCGCTCAGCGGCATGGCGATCAACTGTGCGGCGGCTGCATCGGCGATGCCGTCCGGTACCGGGATGACCATGCGCGCGGGCGCGATGAAATACTCGGCCCAGGTGCCGTGTACCGAGGCGGCCATTACGCGCTGGCCGATGGCGATGCCTTCGACGCCCTCGCCCAGTGCTTCAACGATGCCTACCGCTTCACTGCCACCGATGGCCGGCAGCGTGGGCTTGTAGCCGTACTTGCCGCGTACGGTCCACAGGTCATGGTTGTGGATGGGCGCAAGCAGGGTCTTGATCCGTACTTCGCCGGGGCCGGGCTGCGGGATGGGGCTGTCGCCCAAGGCCAGCACGTCGGCTGGCTCGCCGAAGGTGGGGTGGATGGCGCTACGCATGTGTGTCTCCTGTTGCGAGGGGGAGAGCCGTGGTCAGAGTTCTGGCATCAGCTTCGTTTTTGTGGGAGCGGCATTAGCCGCGAAGCACGTACATCTTCAGATGACACGGATGCGGTTCGTCTGAGCAGCATCGGCTTCGCGGCTCACGCCGCTCCCACAAATACTTGTCAGCGCTGCGCACTGACCTGGCGTTGATTCGTGAATCAGGCGGCGGTTACATGCAGCCGCACATCCACATTGCCGCGCGTGGCGTTCGAGTACGGGCAGATCTTGTGTGCGGCTTCGACCAGACGCTGGGCATCGGCTTGTTCCAGGCCCTTCACTTCAACGTGCAGGTCGATGTCCAGTGCGTAGCCGCCTTCGGCGGTCTGGCCGATGCCCACTTCCACCGAGGTGGCGGTGCCTGCCGGCTGCAGCTGCAACTGCTTGGCAGCGACCGGCAATGCGTTGTCGAAGCAGGCGGCGTAGCCGAGGGCGAACAGCTGCTCGGGGTTGGCGCCTGCCTTGTTGGAACCCGGCAAGGCCAGATCCAGGGCGAGGCTGCCGTCGTCCAGTGCGGTGCGGCCAGCGCGACCACCGGTGGCGGTGGCGCGGGTTTTGTAGAAGATCTTCATTGCCGATTCCTTGTAAGGGTGCGCTGGGTACGTCTGTGGAATGCAAATTCGGGAGCGTTGTTGATTACGTGTTTCCCGGGTGCGCTTCGCTTACCCGGGCTACGGGGTTATGGCGCTCAGGCCAGTTGTGCGAGCAGCGCCTTGGCCACGGCTTCGGAGCTGGCCGGGTTCTGGCCAGTGACGAGGTGGCCGTCGCTGAGCACGTAAGGCGCCCAATCCGGCCCCTTGCTGTAGTCGCCGCCGAGGCGGGTGATCTCGTCTTCGATCAGGAAGGGCACTACGGCGCTCAGGCCGACGGCGTCTTCTTCGCTGTTGGAGAAACCGGTGACCTTGCGGCCTGCCACCAGCGGCTTGCCGTCGGCGGCACGCACGGCGATCAGCGCGCCGGGGGCATGACAGACCAGACCCAGCGGTTTGTTGGCGCGGTCGAAGGTTTCAATCAGGGCGATGGAGTCGGCATCGCGGGCCAGGTCCCACAGCGGGCCGTGGCCGCCGGGGTAGAACACCGCGTCGAACTTGCTGGCGTCGATCTGCTTCAGCGGCAGCGTGGTGGCCAGCTGCTGCTGGGCGTCACGGTCGCTGCGGAAGCGGTCGGTGGCGGGGGTCTGTGCATCGGGCTCATCGCTGCGCGGGTCCAGCGGCGGTTGGCCGCCGGCCGGCGATGCGAGGGTGATGGTGGCGCCGGCATCCTTGAACACGTAGTACGGGGCGGCGAATTCCTCCAGCCAGAAGCCGGTCTTGTGCCCGGTGTCGCCGAGCTGGTCGTGCGAGGTCAGTACGAACAGAACATTCATGGCATTGCCTTCAATTGGTGGGGGTGGAGAGTGCGACGGTGTTGCCGCACAACAGCAGGTGTTCGGTGGCTTCGCGTGCCTGTTGCAGCGGCAGGCGGTCCTGGCTGAGCTTGGACAGCAGGGCCGCGCCCAACCACATCTGGTACAGCACACGGGCAACATCCAGTGCGGGCTTGCCGTTCGGCAGCGAGCCGTCGGCGCGGCCTTCTTCGACCAGCGCGGCGATGCGTTGCAGCAGGCGCTGCACGCCCTGGTCGAGCACGCGGCGCATGTCCTCGGAAAGGTCGGACACCTCGGCGGCCAGCTTCACCACCAGGCACTCCTCGGCCCAACCCTGCGCCGGATCTGCCGGGTCACGCGCCCAGGCATCCCAGTAGCGCATCAGCCTTTCGCGACCGGTGCCGGGTTCGGTCAGCAGCTGTTCGAGCTTGCACCCGTAGCCGTCTACGTACTGTTGCAACAGCTCGCAGCCGAACACTTCCTTTGACGCGAAGTAGTGATAGAACGAGCCCTTGGGCACGGCGCAGGCCTTGAGGATTTCCTGCAGACCGAGGGCGGCAAAGCCCTTCTGCAGGACCAGCCGATAACCGGTGTCCAGGACGTGCTGGCGGGTGGCTTGGGCTTTGGGGGAGAGGTTCATGGGGATGGAGCTTACTCAAAATAGACCGGTCGTCTATTAATGGGTGATTACTGGGAAGCGGGGAACGCCAGCCGTCCCTTCTCCCGTTGACGGGAGAAGGTGCCCCGAAGGGGCGGATGAGGGGAGCTTTGGCTTTGGCTTTGGCTTTGGCTTCATCGCTTAAAGCCAGGCGCGGATGGTTTATCCGCAGATCAACGATTGTTGCTTCGTTCTGCCCTCACCCCAACCCCTCTCCCGAGGGCGGGAGAGGGGCTCTTGTCGTTGAAGGTCTCGGGAAAGCCCAACTTCGCTCATTTCCCTGCAAGTTCCGCGCATCGCGCAGGCGGACTACTCTTGGCCAGGCTGCTGCGGGTGTCTCCAAGGTTTACCGAGACAGCCGTGAAGCACCGCACCGCGGGCTGCCCCCGGCCCAGCCCCAAAATTCAAACAAACGATTAAAACACGGCTAATTTCGCCGAACTGGACAGCATCCCCCGCTTCCCTCACACTGCCGCCCTTCCCCGCCGACCCTTGGCACATGGCAAAACTGCTGGTCCTTCACGGCCCCAACCTCAACCTGCTGGGCACCCGCGAGCCCGACGTCTATGGCCACACCACGCTGGCCCAGATCGACGCTGCGCTCGCTGCACAGGCACAGGCACAGGGGCACCAGAGCGAACACCTGCAGTCCAACGCCGAGCATGTGCTGGTGGACCGGGTGCAGGCGGCGCGTGCCGATGGAACCGCTTTCATCCTGATCAACCCCGCCGCCTTCACCCATACCTCGGTGGCCCTGCGCGATGCGCTGGCCGGGGTGGCGATTCCGTTCATCGAGATCCACCTGTCCAACCCGCATGCGCGCGAGCCGTTCCGCCAGCACAGCTACCTGAGCGACAAGGCCGTCGGCGTGATCTGCGGCTTCGGCGCCGACAGCTACCGCTACGCGATGGATGCCGCACTGGCCCGCGTGGGAGCGGCTGCGTGAACACGCTGCCACGGTTGCTGACGGGTATGGCCGTGGTGTGCCTGCCGCTGGCGGCTGCCCATGCGCAGAACCTGGATCGCGCCGCCGAGGGCATCGACTGCGCGCATGTGACCAGCACGATGGAGAGCGACCTGTGCGCGTCTGATCGCGCCGCCGAGGCCGATGCGGTCTTGAACACCACGTACAAGCTGGCCCGCCGCCAACTACAGCAGCAGGCCGCCGATGGCAGCTGCTCGCATTGCGGCGAGGCCGAACAGCAGCTGATCGCCGCGCAGCGCGCCTGGATCCAGCTGCGCGACAAGGATTGCGACGCGGTCTACGCGTTCAACGCTGATGGCACCTCGCGCAACGGCGCGAAGATGCACTGTCTTACCACCCATGCGCAGGACCGTACCCGGCAGCTGCGCGATTTCTACGAACTTTGACCCGGGCGCCGCGCGCCTACTCCTTACTGACTTACTGCAACCAAAGAGGCCCTCATGGATCTGCGCAAAATCAAGAAGCTCATCGACCTGCTGGAAGAGTCGAACCTGGCTGAAATCGAGATCAAGGAAGGCGAAGAGTCCGTGCGCCTGTCGCGCAACCCGGTTGGCGGTTTCGTCGCTGCGCCGGCACCGGTGTATGCCGCCGCTCCGGCTGCTGCCGCTGCCCCGGCCATGCCGATGAGCGGCCCGACCGAAGCCTCCACCGGCGGCACCGCCAAGCCGGGCAATGCCCTGCCGGAAGGCCACGTGCAGCGCGCGCCGATGGTCGGCACCTTCTACGCCTCGTCCTCGCCGGACAAGCCGGCCTTCGTCAGCGTTGGCCAGACCGTCAAGGCCGGCGAAACCCTGGCCATCATCGAAGCGATGAAGATGTTCAACCCGATCGAGGCCGAAGTGTCCGGCACCGTGGTGGCCATCCTCGGCGAGAACGGCAGCCCGGTTGAATTCGACCAGCCGCTGTTCGTGATCCAGTAACGACGGGAGTCGGGAATGGAGAATGGGGAATCGCCAAAACGGCCGCATGAGCGGCTCGACGTATGGCGCGACTCCATGGACATGGTGGAAATGGTCTACAAAGCTTCTGAGGCATTTCCCCGATCCGAACTATTCGGATTGACGTCGCAGCTGCGGCGATCCGCGGTCAGCGTGCCGGCCAACATTGCCGAGGGTGCTGCCCGCCGCTCCACTCCCGAATACCTGCGTTTTCTGTCAATCGCCCGCGGATCGTTGTCCGAAGCAAGCACTCATCTGCAGATCGCCTGCCGCTTGGGCTACATCAGTCCAAGTACCGAACTTGATGAGCTGATTGATCGGATTTTCGCGCGTTTGACCGCTTTGATGAACGCCTTGCAAAAGCGTGGGAACTGAAGATGCAAGATTTTCCCAATTCCCGATTCCCCACTCCCCATTAACGGCCCTGACATGCTCGATAAAGTCGTAATCGCCAACCGGGGTGAAATCGCGCTGCGCATCCTGCGCGCGTGCCACACCCTGGGCATCCGCACGGTCGCGGTGCACTCCACCGTCGACCGCAACCTCAAGCACGTGGCCATGGCCGATGAATCGGTCTGCATTGGTCCGGCACCGTCGTCGGAAAGCTACCTCAACATCCCGGCACTGATCGCCGCGGCCGAGGTCACCGACGCCCAGGCCATCCACCCGGGTTACGGCTTCCTGTCCGAGAACGCCGACTTCGCCGAGCGCGTGGAGCAGTCCGGTTTCATCTTCATCGGCCCGCGTGCGGAAACCATCCGCCTGATGGGCGACAAGGTCGAAGCCATCCGCGCGATGAAGGCCGCTGGCGTGCCGTGCGTGCCCGGCTCGGGCGGCCCGCTGGGCGAAGACATCGTCACCAACACCAAGATCGCCCGCGAGATCGGTTACCCGGTCATCATCAAGGCTTCCGGTGGCGGCGGCGGCCGCGGCATGCGCGTGGTGCATGCCGAGGGCGCGTTGAAGGCCTCCATCGAAACCACCAAGTCCGAAGCCAAGGCGGCGTTCGGCAATGGTGAGGTCTACATGGAGAAGTACCTGGAAAATCCGCGTCACGTGGAAATCCAGGTGCTGGCCGACGGCCAGGGCAATGCCATCCACCTCGGTGAGCGCGACTGCTCGATGCAGCGTCGTCACCAGAAGGTGGTGGAAGAAGCACCGGCACCGGGCATCAGCTCCGAACTGCGCGAGCAGATCGGCAAGCTCTGCGTGGAAGCCTGCATCCGTATCGGTTACCGCGGCGCCGGCACCTTCGAATTCCTGTTCGAAGACGGCAAGTTCTACTTCATCGAAATGAACACCCGCGTGCAGGTGGAACATCCGGTGACCGAGATGGTGACCGGTATCGACCTGGTTGCCGAGCAGCTGCGTATTGCCTCCGGCCAGAAGCTGAGCATCAAGCAGAGCGATGTGGTGCTGCATGGCCACGCGATCGAATGCCGCATCAACGCCGAGGACGCGGAAACCTTCATCCCCAGCCCCGGCCTGATCACCGGCTTCTATCCGCCGGGTGGCCCGGGTGTGCGCGTTGATACGCACATCTACGCCGGCTACAAGGTGCCGCCGAACTATGACTCGATGATCGGCAAGCTGATCGTGCACGGCCCGGACCGCGAAACCGCCATTGCCCGCATGCGGGTTGCGCTGAGCGAGATGGTCGTGGACGGCATCAAGACCAACGTCGCGTTGCAGCAGCGCATCATGCGCGACCAGGGTTTCCAGGCCGGTGGACAGAACATCCACTATCTGGAAAAGCGCCTGGCCGAGCGCAAGACGCGTTCGATCGCGTTGACCTGATCGGGGCAGCACCGGTAGTGCCGAGCCATGCTCGGCATGAAGGCCCAAAAGGCTTACCCCTCCCCAGCCCTCCCCTTGGCTTCGCCAAAGGGAGGGAGCAGGAATGTAGTGCCGAGCCATGCTCGGCATGAAGCGCAAAGGGCTTACCCCTCCCCAACCCTCCCCTTGGCCAGCCAAAGGGAGGGCGCAGGAATGTAGTGCCGAGCCATGCTCGGCATGAAGGCCCAAAAGGCTTACCCCTCCCCAGCCCTCCCCTTGGCCATGCCAAAGGGAGGGAGCAGGAATGTAGTGCCGGGCCATGCTCGGCAGGGCATTGCGGGTAGAAGCTCTGCCGAGCATGGCTCGGCACTACAGGCGGTGCTGCGACCATCAGGCACAAAAAAGGCG
>NZ_DLJW01000050.1:22038-30074 GCF_002477705.1 Stenotrophomonas sp. UBA7606
CGCCTTTTTTGTGCCTGATGCAGCTGCCGATCTACTCGGCCTCCACCACGGTCCCATCAACCGGCTCGGTGCCCAACGGAGAAGCCGGGTCCACCACCGTCACCGTCTCCACCGAACCATCCGGCCAGACGATCTGGAAACTGGCCCCCGGCTGCAACGTGGAAAACGGCAGCCCGCTCTGTGCCCGGTAGACCGCGGCTGCCTGGCTGGCACCGGCGCGGCGCAGGTCGGCATCGGAGCGCACATTGGTCAGCTTGATCTTGGACAGGTTGCGGTAACGCGCCTCGTAGGTATCGATCAGCACCACGCCCACGGCACCGGCCGAATACGCCACCAGCAACACCACCCACACCCAGAATTTGGCCCCATGCAGAAAGCGGCGATAGTTCATTGTTGTGCTCCCGGCTTGCGGATGAGGCTGTTGACCATGTTGTTCATTGTTTCCACACCTTGTCTCGGCACTGCTGCGTCGTACACGAAGGTTTCAAAATCCTGGCGGGGGTTGCGCGAACACACACCGCCGTTGGCGCAATAAGCCGTCATCAATGCGCTGTCCGGGCCGCATGCCAGACCCAGCCGGCAGGCAGCTACCTGCCATGCCAGTTGGCTCAGCTGCGTGCCCGACACCTTCCCTGCATACGCCTCATCGCCCGATGCCGCCACCCCCATGGCCGGTGAAATCGCCAGAAATGCTTCCGGGTCCTGCGCGTTCAGCACCCGCTCCACCAATCCCCGCTGGTAGTCCGCGTCCGCCTGCAGCGGCTGCCCCATCGCCAGCAACGCGGCCTCGGCGGCCAAGCTGCCAGCCTTGGCTGCCGCCTGCCGCTGCTGGGCCGACAAAGCGCTGCCCAGGCCGTCGGCGGCAGTGAATCCCTCGCAGCCCTGGCGCACCCGCTCCCGCGCCGCCAGCAAGCCCGGTGCGGCATCAAGCTTGAGCGAGGCCAGAAGGGGCGCGTCCGCAGCGTATGCCAAGGGATCCATCGCATAGGCACCGCAATAGTCATAGATGCGGCTGAGCATCCAGGTGGCATCCGCATCACCCGTGGCTGCAGCGGTGCGCAACTGGCGGGCATAGCTGAACAGGCCTTGCCCGCGCTCAAAGCCGGCGCGTGGGTCCAACGCAAGCCCAGGCCCCACCCTGCTGCTGTCGGCATGTTCCGGCAGCGGGGGGGACGGCGTGACTACCGCCATCAGCGGCGCGTTGCCGCCCGACTCCGGTGCCATTTCTTCTCCCTCCGCCCCCAGCCCAGCGCCAGCACTGCGCCAGCCCATCGCCGCGGCCAGTACCGCCAGTGGCAACAGGAGCAAGTACCTGGGTTTTCTGGCCAGCAAAGAAAACATCAGCAAAGCCAATTGGGATGGGTAGGGGAACAACGTCAAGTGTAGCAATACCCGCGGTTTCAACGGCCCACCCGCGCAATCATTGCCCGGCTCGTCTAGGATGCGTGCCCTGTCCCGCTGTTGCTGCACTGCCGCCATGCCCTTCCTCGAACTGACCCTGCGCTGCACCGAAACCACCCAGCCCCGTTACGAGAACGCCCTCGACGACGTCGGCGCGCTGGCGGTGACCATGCTCGATGCCGATGCTGACACCAGCAACGAGCGCGCGATCCTGGAGCCGGGCGTGGGCGAAACCCCGCTGTGGAACGAGCTGACCCTGAGCGCGCTGTTCCCGGCCGATACCAATGCGCTGGCCTTGCTGGCCGCGCTGGAAGCCTTCGATCCGGGCCTGGACTGGACCCACGCCAGCTTCCGCGCCGTGCAGGACGAAGACTGGGAACGCGCCTGGCTGGACCAGTTCCAGCCCATGCAGTTCGGCCAGCGCACCTGGATCGTGCCGTGGAACCACGACCTGCCGGAAGCCGCACAGGCCGCCGACGCCGCCATCGTGCGGCTGGACCCGGGCCTGGCCTTCGGCTCGGGCACCCACCCGACCACCGCGCTGTGCCTGCGCTGGCTGGACCAGCTCTCGGCCGACGGCGAGCTGGCCGGCAAGACCGTACTCGATTTCGGCTGTGGCTCCGGCATCCTGGCGCTGGCCGCGCTGAAGCTCGGCGCCGCCGCCGCGGTGGGCGTGGACAACGACCCGCAGGCATTGATCGCCACCCACGACAACGGTGAGCGCAATGGCGTGCATATTGCCGCCTACCTGCCGGAAGACGAGCCGGTCGCCACCTACCCGGTGGTGGTGGCCAACATCCTGGCCTCGGCACTGGACGCGCTCGCCGAACTGCTGGCCGCCCGCGTGACAGCCGGCGGCCGGATCGCCCTGTCCGGCATCCTGCATGGTCAGGAAGATGAACTACTTCAGCGTTACGCGGCGTGGTTTGACCAACTGGAGGCCACCCAGGATGGCGACTGGATGCGCATCACCGGCGTGCGCCGTGCTTGAATGGGGGCAGTGCCTCGGCCTGTGCTGCCATGACTGACGAAACCACGCCCTCGCGCCCTTCGCTGGCCACCTTCCTGCAAGCTGCGCCCAAGCCCACCGGCGCAGCGGCGGCGGCCGACGCCGTGCCGGCGCCAACCATCGTGGAGCCTGCAGCAGAAGCCACGTTGGAACTGCCGCTGGCCGACGACGAACCGGCGGCGCAGGGCTACGCCGATCAGGATGGCGAGCACCCGGCTGCGGATGCACCTACCGCCACCACCCAGGCGACCACCGCCCCCAGTTTCCTGCGCACCGCCACCGCCGCCAAGGCACCCGCGCCGGCCACACCGCGCTGGCAATGGGGTCTGGTCGCCGGGCTGGTGCTGTTGCTGGGCGTGCAGGTAGTGATTGCCGACCGTGCCCGCCTGGCCGCCGATGCCGGTACCCGGCCATGGGTGGCCGGCCTGTGCACCGTGCTGCGCTGCAGCCTGCCAGCCTGGCATGAGCCGGCGGCATTCAGCATGCTCAGCCGTGACATCCGCCCGGTGCCCGGCCAGGCCGGTGCGCTGCAGGTCCAGGCCAGCTTCCGCAACGACGCCCGCTGGGCACAGGCGTGGCCGGCGCTGCGGCTGTCGCTGTCCGACGCCGACGGCCGGGTCATTGGCCGCCGCACCCTGCAACCGGCGCAATACCTTGGCGCGGGTGCCGATCCACAGGCACGGCTGGAGCCAGGACAGAGCGCGCAGGTGTCGTTCCGGCTACGTGAGCCGGCCGCCGCCACGGTCGCCTACAGCTTCGAATTCCAGTAACAGCGGGTCGCTGGCGTGGCAGGGCGGCCGCCCACGCGCTAGACTCCCTCCCCCACGCCGGACCAGCCAACGCCCGGCATCGTCGAACTTGCGGGAACTCCCTTGAACGCTGCCCCCACCCGTCCTGACATCAGTCGTGGCGCTCCGAAGCCGCCGCTTCGTGAACATGTCGCCCAGTCCGTACGGCGCTATCTGCGCGATCTTGATGGCTGTGACGCCGACGATGTGTACGAGATCGTGCTGCGCGAGATGGAAATCCCGTTGTTCGTGGAAGTACTCAACCACTGCGAAGGCAACCAGAGCCGCGCCGCGGCGTTGCTGGGCATCCACCGCGCCACCCTGCGCAAGAAGCTGAAGGAATACGGGCTGGCGTAAAGCCGCCGCTCCAACTGTAGAGCCGAGCCATGTTCGGCTGAAACGCTACAGGTAATCCCCGCCGTCGTGCATTGCCGGGAAGGCCTCTGCCGAGCATGGCTCGGCACTACGGTTGGGCATCCCAGGGTTACAACTGGTATCTCCCGGCCACGGATGTGACCGCGCGGCTACAATACGGGCCCGCTTCCGCTTCCCCTGCCTCCCCATGTCTGCTGATCTGCTGCCCGTCCGCCGGGCCCTGCTGTCCGTTTCCGACAAGACCGGTCTGGTCGAACTGGCCCGTGCCCTGGCTGCCCGCAACGTCGAGCTGCTGTCCACCGGCGGCACCGCCAAGGCAATCCGCGAGGCCGGCCTGCCGGTCAAGGACGTGTCCGATGTCACCGGCTTCCCGGAGATGATGGACGGCCGGGTCAAGACCCTGCACCCGATGGTGCACGGCGGCCTGCTCGGCCGCGCCGGTACCGATGACGCGGTGATGGCAGAACACGGCATCGCCGCGATCGACCTGCTGGTGCTGAACCTGTACCCGTTCGAATCGGTTACCGCCAAGGCCGACTGCACGCTCGCCGACGCGGTGGAGAACATCGACATCGGCGGCCCGGCGATGCTGCGCAGCGCGGCCAAGAACTTCGCCCGCGTCGCCGTGGCGACCAGCCCGGACCAGTACGACGCACTGCTGGCCGAGCTGGCCAGCAACGACGGCAAGCTGTCCGCCGCCAAGCGCTTCGAACTGTCGGTAGCCGCGTTCAACCGCGTTGCCCAGTACGACGCGGCGATCAGCAACTACCTGTCGGCAGTGACCGATACCAGCGCTGCGGTGCCGGTGCGCAATGAATACCCGGCGCAGATGAATTCCTCCTTCATCAAGGTCATGGACCTGCGTTACGGCGAGAACCCGCACCAGAGCGGCGTGTTCTACCGCGACCTGTATCCGGTGCCGGGCACCCTGGCCACCTTCGTGCAGCTGCAGGGCAAGGAGCTGAGCTACAACAACCTGGCCGACGCCGATGCCGCATGGGAATGCGTGCGTCAGTTCGAGGTGCCGGCCTGCGTCATCGTCAAGCACGCCAACCCGTGTGGCGTGGCCGTGGCTGCCGATGTCGGCGCCGCCTACGAGATGGCCTACAACACCGACCCGACCAGCGCCTTCGGCGGCATCCTCGCCTTCAACCGCACGCTGGACGCGGCAACCGCCAAGACCATCCTCGACCGCCAGTTCGTCGAAGTGCTGATCGCACCGGATTACGAGCCGGCCGCGCTGGACTACGCCACCAAGAAGGCGAACGTGCGCGTGCTGCGCATCCCGGCCGGTGACGCCCGCAACAACTACGACACCAAGCGCATCGGTTCGGGCCTGCTGGTGCAGAGCGCCGACAACCGCGGCATGCGCGCCGACGAACTGAAGACCGTCACCCAGCGCGCGCCGACTGCCGCTGAAACGCGCGATCTGCTGTTCGCCTGGCGCGTAGCCAAGTACGTCAAGTCCAACGCGATTGTCTACGCCAAGGACGAGCGCACGATTGGTGTGGGCGCTGGCCAGATGAGCCGTGTCTACTCGGCCCGCATCGCCGGCATCAAGGCCGCCGACGCAGGCCTGGTAGTACCGGGTTCGGTGATGGCATCGGATGCGTTCTTCCCGTTCCGCGACGGCCTGGACGCCGCCGCCGAAGCCGGCATCACCGCGGTGATCCAGCCGGGTGGTTCGATGCGTGACAACGAAGTGATCGCCGCTGCCGACGAACATGGCATCGCCATGGTGTTCACCGGCGTGCGCCACTTCCGTCACTGATTCCGTCACAGAGAGCTGGCACATGGCGACCAGGGTTTTCCCGCGTTTGATTTCCCTGCTCGCCATCGCCCTGCTGGCTGCGTGCCAGCAGGGCGCGCCCGCACAGAACGACGCTGCTGCAGCGAAGACCAAACTCAGCTACGAGGCCGGGGTGATGGCGGTGCTGCAGGAGCGCTATGGCAATGCCGTGCAGTTGCAGGGGCAATGGACGCAGCAACTGAGTGATGCCGATCTGGGGCAGGCCCGCCAGGTGCATCGCGACATCTGCGCCGACCAGAGCATCAGCGTGCAGAACGGCAACTACCGCATGCTGGCGATCTGCACCACGTACGACAACGCCAGCCCGATCGAACTGGGCAGCACCGATTTCATCGTCCTGCAGCGCGCCGCCGACGACGGCGTCAGCGTCGCCGCCGAACTGCTCGGCCAGGGCAGCGGCACCGGCGGCAAACCGGGCACCGTCAACACGCTGCAAATGGGCGCAAATGCCTGGGGCTTCCAGGTTGACGACGAACTGGTGGTGGTTGGCGCAGCAATGCGCAATCGCGCCTGGTACGTATTCGACGGCGACAAGAGCTTGTCCAGCGCAGGCTGGCTGCGCAGCCATCTGGATGATCGTAATGCGATCGACTGCAATGGCTCCGGCCACTGTTCGCATGGGCGCCTGGACCTGAACTTCGACGCGGCACCCGACAACAGCCAGCCGCAGCTTGCTTACTGGCCGCTGCGCGTGCAGGAGAAAGGCCGGGGCTGTGCAGGTGCAGTGAACAAGAGCCACAGCATCGCTTACGACACTACGAAATCGCGCTACCTGATTCCTTCCACCATGCAGCTGGAGGCTTGCAACTGATGCGTTATGCCCTTCTCGCAGTCGCGGCCAGCCTTTGTGCAGCGCTGCTCGCCGGCTGCGGCAGCAGCACGCTGACCGACGCCCAGCACACCGCACTCGCCACGCTCGGCAAGCAATTGCCGGCGCCCTACCGCGATGGACTGATCACCACCTCGGCACATCGCCATGGCGAGGACATCGTGTTCGTGGTGAGCTTCCCCGACGCCAGCGTGGCCATGGCCAAGGCCAAGCCCGACGTGGTCGAAGCATTGCGCCGTGACGAGGACGAAGCCATCACCGAGCTGTGCATGGAACCGGCATTGGCCCCGGTCTATGCAGCAGGTGGTGGTGTCCGCCGCCGCTTCGTGGATGCCAACGGCGCGGTGTTCTTTGAAGTCGAGCTGAAAGCCAAGCATTGCACCCCCCATTGATGCCCCACAGGAACTGACCCCATGAAAATCCTCGTCATCGGCTCTGGCGGCCGCGAACACGCACTTGCCTGGAAGCTGGCGCAATCGCCGCGCGTGAGCGAAGTGATCGTCGCCCCCGGCAACGCCGGCAGCGCCACCGAAGGCAAGTGCCGCAATGTCGCGATCAAGGTCAACGACATCGATGGCCTGCTGAAACTGGCGCAGGACGAGGCCGTGGGCCTGACCGTGGTAGGCCCGGAAGTGCCGCTGGTACTGGGTGTGGTCGATCGCTTCCGCGAAGCCGGCCTGCGCATCTTCGGCCCAACCGCGGCTGCCGCGCAGCTGGAAGGCAGCAAGGCCTTTGCCAAGGATTTCCTTGCCCGCCACGGCATTCCCACCGCGTATTACGCCGTGCATACGGAAGTGGACGCAGCGCTGGCCTACCTGCATGAAAAGGGCGCGCCCATCGTGATCAAGGCCGACGGTCTTGCCGCCGGCAAGGGCGTGATCGTGGCGATGACGATGGCAGAAGCCGAAGCTGCCGTGCACGACATGCTCAGCGGCAATGCCTTTGGCGATGCCGGCGCACGGGTGGTGATCGAGGAGTTCCTCGAAGGCGAGGAAGCCAGCTTCATCTCGATGGTCGACGGCCGCATCGCGCTGCCGATGGCCACCAGCCAGGACCACAAGCGCGTGGGCGATGGCGACACCGGCCCCAATACCGGCGGCATGGGCGCTTATTCGCCGGCACCGGTGGTGACCCCGGACGTGCATGCGCGGGTGATGCGCGAGGTGGTGGAGCCGACCGTGGCCGGCATGATCGCCGACGGTGTGCCGTTCACCGGCTTCCTCTATGCCGGCCTGATGATCGATGCCAGCGGCGCGCCCAAGGTGATCGAGTTCAATGTGCGCTTTGGTGATCCGGAAACCCAGCCGGTGATGCTGCGCCTGCAGTCGGACCTGGTGGATCTGGTCGAAGCCGCCATTGATGGCGCGCTGGCCGGCGTGGAAGCGCAGTGGGACCCGCGTCCGTCGCTCGGTGTCGTGCTTGCCGCCAAGCCGTATCCGGAAACGCCGATCACCGGTGATGTGATCAGCGGCCTGGGCGATGTGCCGGCCAGTGCCAAGGTCTTCCATGCCGGTACCGCACTGGATGCTGACGGTAATGTGGTCAGTGCCGGCGGCCGTGTGCTGTGCGTGGCAGCGCTAGGTGACAGCGTTGGTGATGCGCAGAAGCATGCGTATGCAGGTGTAGCCAAGATCCACTGGGCCAACGAGTTCCACCGCAACGATATCGGCTGGCGCGCGATCGCGCGCGAGCAGCAGTAAGCGAAGGCTCACCCCTCCCCAACCCTCCCCTGCGCCTGCGGCGCAAGGGAGGGCGCAGAAATGTAGTGCCGAGCCATGCTCGGCAAAGGCTCTACCGATAATGCCTCAGCCGAGCATGGCTCGG
>NZ_DLJW01000052.1:0-7567 GCF_002477705.1 Stenotrophomonas sp. UBA7606
GCCATGCAGGAGAGCCTCGTAGGCGGGGTTGGACTGGTCATTATGGGGGTAGCGGCGCGCAGGCGGAAATCGGTTTCCGTGTTCCGGGCGGCTTTGGGGTGGGAATGTGCCCCGATCGGGGTGCTTTTGCCCCCTCCCGAGCATGGCTCGGCACTACCGCTTAAGCCCCTCTCCCGTTCACGGGAGAGGGGTTGGGGTGAGGGCCGCTTTGGCCTTGGCCGGTAAAGCCCCTGCCGAGCATGGCTCGGCACTACGGATCTAGCCCTTGCGCTCCACCACCACCAGATGCCGGTCACCAACCAGCCCGGGCACCTGCAGCGGGCGTACTTCCTGCACCTGCCAACCAGCCGGCAGCTGGGCGATCTCTTCGTGCGGGTACACCCCCTTCATCGCCAGCAACTGGCCGCCGGGCCGCAGCAGATGGCCGCCGACCTCGATGATGCCGGCCAAGGTGTCCATCGCGCGGGCCGTGAGGTTGTCATAGGCGCCCGGCTCGTCCAGCGCTTCGGCGCGGGATTCGGCCACGCGGGCATTGCCCAGGCCAAGCTGGCGCACGGCCTCACGCATGAAGCGGGCCTTCTTGCCATTGCTCTCCACCAGGGTCACCTGCAGCTGCGGGTGGGTGATGGCCAGCGGAATCCCCGGCAAGCCGGGGCCGGTGCCCAGATCGGCCAGGCTGCCACTGCTGACATGCGCGGCCATGGCCAGCGAGTCGAGCAGATGGCGGGTGACCATTTCGCGCGGGTCGCGGATGGCGGTGAGATTGTAGGTGCGGTTCCAGCGCACCAGCAGGGTCAGGTAGGCCAGCAGGGGCTTGGCCAATGCGGCGTCCAGGTCCATGGCCTTCAAACCGTGGTCGAGGTCGCTGGCGACTTCGCGCGGGAGGGTGGTGTCGTTCATGGCGGGATTATCGCAAAGAGCAGAAACCAATGAAGAGGAGTGAGGGAGGAGAGAGAACAACAGCAGAAGCCGCGTCTTCTCGCTCCTTACTCCTCTTCACTCACTCCTGCTCAAGGGGTACCACGCCAGCGCGGCGCGGAAATCTTCCGTCGCCTGCCACTCATACAGATGCCAGCGCGCGGCATCGCCCAAGCCCGGATCGCACCACACCAGTTGCAGGGCCCCGGCTGCGTCCGGCGCGAAGCGCAGCTTTTCCAGCCCGAACGAAATGCCGTGCCCGTGCGCCTTCAGCAGCGCCTCCTTGGCGCACCACACGCGGAAGAACCAGTGCTCGCAGACCGCGTCATCCAACCCATCCAGCCAGCTGACCTCCTGCGGATGGAAGAAACGGCGGATGACCTCACGCATCTGCTTGCGTGGCCGTTGCCGCTCCAGGTCCACCCCCAGCCGCGTGCCCTCGCCCAGGCCCACCAGCAGATGGCCACCGCTATGACTCCAGCCGGTGCCGTAATGGGCCAGCTCACCGATCAGCCACGGCCGGTTGCGTTCATCGCGAGTCAACGGCAGGCCCTGCGGCGTGCGGCCGAGTTCACGCGCCAGCAGTTCGCGTGCCTGCGGCTCGCCACGGGTGCCCGGCACATGCGGCAACAGCCACACCCTCACCTGCTCGAACTGCCAGACATGCTCGGCGCCGGTCATGCTGAACAGCTGCCTGCAAGGGTCAACAAGGTTTTCACACCCGCGCGCGTTGACTGTACCCACCGCACCCCCCCAGGTGCATTTCGGCAAGGAGATTCAGGCATGGGCATCATCATCTGGTTGATTGTCGGTGGCGTCGTGGGTTGGCTGGCCAGTCTCATCATGCGCCGCGATGCGCAGCAAGGCATCATTCTCAATATTGTCGTCGGCATCATCGGCGCCATGATCGCCGGCTTCTTCTTCAGCGGCGGCAGCATCAATGGCGCGATTACCGTGCGCTCCTTCCTGTTGTCACTGGTCGGCGCGGTGGTACTGCTGGCCATCGTCAATCTTTTCACACGCAAAAGCGTGCGTTAAACGCTCTGGCGCCGATTCGACCGGGGCCCGGCTGGCAACAGCCGGGCCTTGTTGTTTCAGCCCTGTGCCAACTGCACCCAAGCCGGCGCGTGATCGCTGGGGCGTTCCCAGGTGCGCGGCTCGCGGTCGACGCCGGAAGCGGCAGCCCGCGGCTTGAGCGCGTCGGAGACCAGGGTCAGGTCGATGCGCAGGCCCAGGTCGCGACGGAAACCGGCCGCGCGGTAATCCCACCAGCTGAAGACGCCAGCCGCATCGTTATGCAGGCGAAAAGCGTCGTGCAGGCCCAGATCCAGCAGCTTCTGCAGCGCGCCACGCTCGGCGGTGGAGGTGAGGATGTGGTCACCGTTCCACACCGCCGGGTCGTAGACATCACGGTCATCCGGCGCGATGTTGAAATCGCCCATCACCACCAGCTGCGGATGCTTCTGCAGCTCGGCCGCGACCCAGGCGTGCACCGCCTCCAGCCAGCGCAGCTTGTAGGCGTACTTGTCGGTGCCCACGTCCTGGCCGTTGACAACATACAGATTGATGATGCGCACGCCGTTGACGGTGCCGGCGATCACCCGTTTCTGCTCGTCCTCGAAGCCGGGAATACCAATCTGCACGTCTTCGATCGGATGCCGCGACAGCAGCGCCACGCCGTTATAAGTCTTCTGCCCGGCGAACACATTGCGGTAGCCCAGTTCCAGCAGCCGCGTATCGGGGAACTTGTGGTCCTCCAGCTTGGTTTCCTGGATGCCGACCACGTCGGGGGCAAAGTCGGCCAGCCACTGTTCCAGGTGCGGCAGGCGGACGTTGAGCGAATTGACGTTCCACGAAGCGATTTTCATGGAGGGGATTCTAGCCGGGGCTGGAAACAAAGACCCTCCTTTCATCTGAAGGCGGCAGCAATTACCCCCCCTCCCTTGCGCCAAAGGCGTAGGGGAGGGTTGGGAAGGGGTGCTTTGGCTTTGGCTTTGGCTTTGGCTTTGGCAACGGCAATTGCGAAAGCAAGATCAAAAGCCCCCTTCGGGGCACCCTCCCCCGCAAGCGGGAGAGGGGACCGCGCTAGCTTCCCGCTTTTTATCTGCTTCCCCACCCGCCAAACCCCGCAAACCACAACAAAACCTATCGGGTGAATGTCGGGGAATACACTTTTTCAGCCTTCCGATTCGCGCAGACTGCCTCTCAAAGTGAGGGGAAGCCATGCGTAGCAAGCTGTTTGTGCCCGGCGCACGTCCGGAACTGTTCGACAAGGCCTTGGCCAGTGCGGCCGATGCCCTGTCCTTCGATCTGGAGGATTCCGCCCCCGAGGCTGGCAAACAGGCGGCGCGCGCAGCCATCGCCGGCTTCCTTGCCCGCGCCGACGTGCTTGCCAGCAACAAGCTGCTGATCGTGCGCACCAACGCCACCGACAGCCCGCACTTCGCCGCCGATCTGGCTGCGATGGCGGTGCCCGGCGTGTGGCTGCTCAATATTCCCAAGGTGGAATCGGCCGCGCAGGTGCGTGAGGTCGCCGCTGCGTTGGAACAGGCCGAGGCCGCCAATGCCGTCACCCGCCCGATCGGCCTGCTGCTGAACATCGAAACCCCGCGTGGCCTGCGCCTGGCCGCCGAGTTGGCTGGTGCGCATCCGCGCGTGGCCGGCCTGCAACTGGGCCTGGGTGATCTGTTCGCGCCGAACGGCATTGCCCGCACCCCGGCCAATGTCCATGCAGTGCTGTTCGCGGTGAAGATGGCCGCCACCGAAGCCGGCGTGTTTGCCTGTGACGGTGCCTGGCCGAACGTGGCCGATGCCGAGGGCTTCCAGACCGAGGCCGGCCTGGCGCAGGCGCTGGGTTTCATCGGCAAAAGCTGCATCCATCCGCGCCAGGTCGCGCTCGCCAATACCGTGTTCAGCGTGGCCGTGGCCGAAGTGGACGAGGCACGGCGTATCGTGGCCGCCGCGCAGGCCGCCAACGAGGAAGGTCGCGGTGCGTTCCTGTTCGAGGGACGCATGATCGACATGCCCTACCTGCGCAGGGCCCAAGCCCTGCTCGCCGGCGCCAGCCAGCACTGATTTCCTTTACCCGGGGCAGCCGCGCGGCCGCCCTCCTTGCCTTCGGGGTTCAACCCATGTCCAAATCCGCAGCCTTCTCTTCTGCTGCCCTGTTCCAGCGTTGCCATCTGGGGCTGCGCCTGCTGCTGGCCATCACCTTGATGGCCCTGGCCGGCATCGCCTCGGCCGACAGCCTGACCTCGGTCAGCCGCACGTCATTGCCGACGCTGCCCGACAGCCAGCCGGTGCAGGAACTGTTGGAGGTCGACGGTCGCCTGATGGCGGTATCTGGCAAGCAGTTGTGGATGCTTGGCAAGGACAACCGCGCGTGGACGGCACTGGACAGCCGAGGCCTGGACCTTGCCAGCATCCACGGCACCGCCGGCAACTGGTTGCTGCTGGGAGATGCCCAGGGCCATGGCGACCGCGTGGCGCAGGTCCGCCTGAGCGGCAATGCATTGATCACTGCTGCTGCCGTGCCCTTGCCGACAGCGCTGCAACGCGCCCAGCTCACCCGTCTGGACGGCGCGCTGTATGTCGCCGGCAGCGATGCCGCGGGCAACGCACAGCTGTTGCGCAAGCCTGCCGACAGCAGCCGCTGGCAGCCGCAGCCGACCTGGCCGGGTGCTGCACCCGCCGTCTCCCTGCAGGGCCAGAAGGGCTCACTGTATGCCGTGGTCGGCGATGACCAGGCCCAGCAGCTGTGGCGCTGGAACAGCGACAAGGGCTGGGCGCAGATGCCGGCCATCGACGGCACGGTACTGCCCGGTTCGCTGCGTACGCTGGGCCAGGCCCATCTGTTGATGCAGGTGCGCGACGACGCCGGGCAGACGCATGCGCGTACCTTCCACACCATCACCAGCGCCTGGTTGACCCTGGCCGATACCCAGGCCGCAATGCCGTCGACCATTGCCGCGGTAGGCAACGGCCTGGCCTGGGCCGCTGCCGATGGCAGCCTGCAGCAGTTCGAGATGCAGGGCAGCAAGCACCTGCTGCGCTGGCTGGACTGGGCGGTGATCGTGGTCTATCTGGCGGCCATGCTGGGCATCGGTGCCTGGTTCTACTTCCAGGAAAAACACGGCAACACCTCCGACTTCTTCGTCGGTGGCCGCAGCATTCCGTTCTGGGCCGCAGGTGTGAGCCTGTATGCCACCAATACCAGCTCGATCAGCTTCATCGCCATCCCGGCCAAGGCCTTCGAGACCAACTGGCAATACCTGACCAACAACCTGATCGCAGTGGTCGGCCTGATCTTCGTCGCGATCTGGATCGTGCCGCTGCTGCGCCGGCTGGACCTGATGAGCGTGTTCTCCTACCTGGAAACCCGCTTCCATCCGGCCATCCGCATGCTGGCCAGCGCGCTGTGCATCGTCATGCAGATCGGCAGCCGGATGAGCGTGATCCTGTTCCTGCCGGCCCTGGCCATCTCCACCATCACCGGCCTGGATGTGGTGTGGAGCATCATGATGATGGGCATCTTCACCATCATCTACACCACCATGGGCGGCATGAAGGCGGTCATCTGGACCGACTTCGTGCAGGTGTTCGTGATGTTCGGTGGCGCTATTTTCGCCATCGGCTACATCATCTACCAGATCAACGGTGGCGTGCCGGAGTTCGTCGCCACTGCCATGGCCGAGAACAAGACCCAGCTGTTCGATTTCAGCTTCGACCTGACCAAGGCCACGGTGTGGGGCTTCATCTTCCTGGTGCTGTTCGACGTGGTGCTCACTTTCCCCAAGGACCAGGTGTTGATGCAGCGCGTGCTGTCGACCAAGTCCGACAAGGAGGCCGGCCGCTCGGTGTGGACCTTCGCGGCGATGATGATCCCCGGCGGCTTCATCTTCTACGGCATCGGTACCGCGCTTTGGGTTTACTACCGTGACAACCCGGAGCGGATGAACCCGCTGCTGCCGATCGATGCGACCTTCCCGCTGTTCATTGCCGCCGAGCTGCCGCCGGGCGTCACTGGCCTGATCATCGCCGGCATCTTCGCCGCCGCCATGTCCACCCTGTCCAGCATCATCAACAGCGTCTCGACGCTGGCCTCGGTCGACTTCTACGAGAAGCTGAAGAAGGACGCCACGCCCAAGCAGAGCGTGCGCTTTGCCGAGTGGATCGGTGTGCTGGTCGGGCTGATCGCCATCGGCATCGCGCTGGTGATGAGCCGTTACGACATCCATTCGCTGTTCGATGTGTCCATCGAACTGGCCGGCCTGCTCGGCGGCGGCTTTGCCGGTGCCTATACGCTGGGCATGTTCACCCGCCGCGCCAATTCGCAGGGTGTGGCCATCGGTGTGGCCGGCAGCATCGCGCTGACCCTGCTGTGCTGGTCGATGAACCTGGTGCACCCGTACTTCTACCTGGCCATCTCGATCTTCCTGTGCATCGTGATCGGCTATGTGGCCAGCCTGTTCTTCCCGGCGCCGCAGCGCTCGCTGAAGGGCCTGACCATCTACAAGCAGGATGCGGTGTGAAGACCGGCCAGCATGCCGCTGCGGCACCTGCCCGCAGCGGCGTGAAGACAGGATCGGCAAAGACCATGACGTTGGTCGCATCGCTTCGCGGCGCCTGCTGGTGTAGTTTGGCGCGCAGCTGAGAGGTGTAATCGCGTGGAAACCCAGTTCCTCAATACCTTTGTCACCGTGGTCGACCGTGGCTCCATGGCCGCGGCGGCCCGCATGCTGCACATCACCCCGGCCGCAGTGGCCCAGCAGATCCGCACGCTGGAGCGCGAGCTGGGGGCACCGCTGATTGCCCGCGCCGGCCGCACCGTCAGCGTCACCGAGGAAGGCGCACGCATCCTGCAGCGCGCGCGCGATCTGCTGCGCGGCGTGGCCGACCTGCGCAGCGTCGCCAACGAAAGCGGCATGGCCGGCGAACTGCGGCTGGGCGCCTGCCCCACCGCGCTGGGCGGGCTGGTGCCGGACATCCTGGCGCGGATGGTGGCCAAGTTCCCCGAGATCAACGTCTTCATCAAACCCGGTTATTCGGCCGACCTCTATGGCGCGGTGGAATCGGGTGACCTGGACGCGGCGATGGTGCTGCAGGCACCGTTCTCGCTGCCCAAGACCTGCGACTGGCAGCTGCTGCGTGAAGAACCGCTGGTGGTACTGGCACCGGCGCGCATGACCGGCGCGGATCCGCACCAGCTGCTGCGCGAGGAGCCGCTGATCCGCTACGACCGCCACGAATGGGGCGGCCGCCAGGCCGACGAATACCTGCGCAAGGCCGGCATCGTGCCGCGTGAACGGTTCGAGCTGAATGCGCTCAATGCAATCGCGGTGATGGTCGATCGCGGCCTGGGCGTGTCGCTGGTGCCGGACTGGGCCAAGCCCTGGCCGGAAGGCATCTCGGTGGTGCGCATTCCCCTGCCCGAACCCAGCGAGCCGCGCCGCATCGGCATGGTCTGGTCGCGTTCGTCGGTACGCCTGCGCCAGGTCAATGTGCTGTTGGACGAGGCCCGCACGGCGCTGCTGCAGCCGACGGATTGAGAAAATTCCCTGTAGTGCCGAGCCATGCTCGGCAGGGGCGTTACCGGTAGAGCCTCTTGCCGAGCATGGCTCGGCACTACCGCTCCCTCCCTTTTGCGCAG
>NZ_DLJW01000073.1:0-23303 GCF_002477705.1 Stenotrophomonas sp. UBA7606
CCTCGGCGACGACAGCATCCTGGTGAACCCCACCGCCGTGCGCGTACCGGTGTTCTACGGCCACTCCGAGGCGGTCAACATCGAGACGAAGAAGAAGATCAGCACCGAGCAGGCCCGTGAGCTGCTGGCCGCCGCACCGGGCGTGAAGGTGGTGGACGAGCGCAAGGCCGGCGGCTATCCGACCCCGGTGACCCACGCCTCGGGCACCGATCCGGTCTATGTCGGCCGCATCCGCGAGGACATCTCCCACCCGCGCGGGCTGAACATGTGGGTGGTGGCCGACAACATCCGCAAGGGCGCCGCACTGAACGCCGTGCAGGTCGCCGAGCTGGTCGCCAACGGCGGCTGAGCACCGAAACGACGCCGGCAGCACGCCGGCGTCGTCGTTTCTGGGTGGTACAGCGGTATTCGAAATCCGGGTCAGCCGTTATATTGGCCGCCATGAAACTATGGGGCAGGGGCGCGATGCGCCCATTACAAGGTGTACTGGTCCTCGGGCTGGCGTTGTTCAGCAGCGCGGCGATGGCACTGGGGCTGGGCAATATCCGTGTCCTGTCCAAGCCGGGCCAGCCGTTGCTGGCCGAAATCCCGGTTATTTCCAGCGATCCTGGCGAACTTGAGAACGCCAGCGTGGGGTTGGCCGCGCCGGTCACCTTCGAGCGCGTGGGCCTGGCGCGTCCGGAAGGGCTGGTCAGCGAGCTGCAGTTCCAGTTTGCGCAGGATCGGGAAGGTCGTGCGGTGGTGCGCGTCACCAGCGCCGCGCCCGTGCAGGTGCCCGCGCTGAGCTTCCTGATCGAAGTGGATTGGGGCCAGGGCCGGCTGGTACGCGAGTACTCGGCGCTGGTCGCCGCGCCCGAGACCGCAACCGCAGTCGCCGAGCCGGTGATCGAAGCGCCGGCAGCGGCGCCGTCCAACCTGATCGTGCGTGAGCCCGAGCCGCTGCCGGAAGTCGCCTCCGCCGCGCCGGCCGCCGCGACGCCAGCGGCCCCGCCAGCCGCGGCCGTCAGGGCGCCGCAAGCGCGGTCGGCACCGGTTCCGGCAGCCCCGCGCATTGATGGCCAGGGCACCACGGTCCAGCGTGGCCAGAGCCTGTCGCAGATTGCCGCCGGAATGGCGCGTGAGAGCGGCAGCACGTTGAACCAGACCATGGTCGCGCTGATGCGCGCCAATCCCGAAGCCTTCATCCGCGGCAACATCAACCTGCTCAAGCAGGGCGCGGTGCTGCGCACGCCGGCGCAGGAAGAGCTGGCCCGGGTGGGGGCGGCCGAGGCCCGTGCCATCGTCAGCGAACAGAACGCGCAATGGCGCCAGGCGCGCGCGCCGGTGCCGCAGCCGGCGGTGGCCGATGCGGCAGTGAACAACCGGCCGCCAGCCACTGCTGGCGCCGCCAGCAGCGGCGCCCGGCTTGAGATCGCACCGGCGGTTGCCGGGGCACAGCAGACAGCAGGAATGACGACCGGGCTCGACGCCGGTGGTGAGGGTGATATGGCAGCCAACGAACAACTGCAGCAGGCCCGTGAGGACCTGGCCACGCGCGATGCGGAGGTGCAGGACCTGCGCGAGCGGGTGGCTGAACTGGAAAAGCTGCAGAAGCAGCAGCAGTCGCTGATCGCGATGAAGGATTCGGACCTGGCGGCTGCCCAGCAGCGCCTGGCCGAAGCCGGCAAGCGCGAGGCGGGCGGCTCCTCGGCATGGCTATGGCTGCTGCTGGTGGTGGCGGTGTTGGGGGCGGCAGCCTGGTTGCTGTCGCGGCGTCGCAAACCCTCGCCGTTGCCGCGTGAGCCGCGGGCCGATTTTTCCACCGATGCGCTGGCGGCGGCGCTGCCGGTATCCGCAGCTGCTGCAGCTGCGCAGGACGACGTGCCGCACATTGACGAGGATGCAGAGGTGACGCCGGCACCGGATGTGTGGGATGCGCCACAGCCGGCCGCCGAGGCGCATGAGGTGATTCCCCCGCAGCCGTATGAAGAACCGATGCCGGCGTGGTTGAAGTCGGTGCCGGCGCCGGTGGCTGAGCCTGCCCCGGTCACGCCAGAGCCCACCTTGCTGTTCGAGGCCTCGCGCAGCTACGAGCTGCGTGACCCGGCACCGCCGCAGGCCGGTGAACCGGCCGCTGCCGAGGAGGCGCGCTGGCTGGCAGGCGACATGGCGTCGCTGGCCCCGCTGAACCCGGCCCCGGCTGGCCGCGAGCGGCTGGAGCTGGCCATTGCCTACCTGGACCTGGGCGATGCCGAAACTGCCCGCACCCTGCTCAACGAAGTAGCGGCTGGCAGTGACCTGCGTGCCCGCGCCGAAGCGCTGGAACTGCTGGGCAGGCTGGGCTGAGGTGGCGATGAAGCGCGAGCGCGGCATCGACTATGTGGAGTTCGCCTCGCGCGATCCGGCGGCCAGCCGCAGGTTCTTTGAACAGGTGTTCGGCTGGACGTTCGAGGACTACGGCCCGGACTACACCGCCTTCGATGATGGCCGGCTGCAAGGGGGCTTCTTCCGTGGCCAGCCGCTGACCGCATCCGCCGGTGCGGCGCTGCTGGTGTTGTATGCAGAACAGCTGGCACCGGTGCTGGAACAGGTGTTGGCGCACGGCGGTGAGCTGGTCAAGCCGGTGTTTGCCTTCCCCGGCGGTCGTCGGTTCCAATTCCTGGAGCCGGGCGGCAACGAGCTTGCGGTCTGGTCGCAACGCGACAGCGATTGAGTGGCCCTTTTCCCGCAGCAGCGGAACAACGAGGTTTGATGATGCGTTACGCGCTGGGCGTGGAATACGACGGCAGCGACTTCAAGGGCTGGCAACAGCTCGGCGAGAGTGGCTGTGCCAGTGTCCAGGCAACCCTGCAGGATGCGCTGTCCTCGGTTGCCGATGCGCCGATCAGCGTGGTCTGCGCGGGGCGCACCGACGCCGGCGTGCATGGTGAGTGCCAGGTGGTGCATTTTGACAGTGACGTGCCTCGCCAGCCGCGTGGCTGGACGCTGGGCACCACCACGCGGCTGCCGCCCTCGGTATGCGTACGCTGGTGCGTGCCGGTGGCCGATGATTTCCATGCGCGCTTTTCTGCCCGTGCACGCCGTTACCGGTATCGCATCCTCAATCGGCAGGTGCGGCCCGCCTTGTACCGGCAGACCCTGAGCTGGGAGCGGCGGGCGCTGGACGCCGATGCCATGCACCGCGCCGCGCAGGCGCTGCTGGGCGAGAACGACTTCAGCTCGTTCCGCAGCATCCAGTGCCAGGCCCTGCATGCGCGGCGTGAGTTGCAGGCCATCAGCGTGCGTCGCCATGGCGAGGTGGTGGAAGTGGAGGTGCAGGCCAATGCCTTCCTGCACCACATGGTGCGCAATATCGTCGGTTCGCTGATGATGGTGGGCGCGGGTGAAAAGCCTGAGCAGTGGATCGGGGAAGTACTGGCCATACGTGACCGCAACCAGGCCGGTCCCACCGCGCCCCCGCAGGGCCTGGTTTTTGTTGGGCCACTGTATGCTGACAACTGGCAACTGCCCGCGGAGGTGACCTTGTGAGCCGTACGTTGTTCCGTACCCGCATCAAGTTCTGCGGCATGACCCGTGCCGGGGATATCCGCCTGGCCAGTGAGCTGGGGGTGGATGCCATCGGCTTCATCTTCGCCAAGGGCAGCGTGCGCCGCGTGGCGCCGTCCGAGGCGCGTGCCATGCGCCAGGCGATCCCGCCGATGGTGGATGTGGTAGCGCTGTTCCAGCACAACAACCGCGAGGAAGTCCGCGAGGTGCTGCGGGCGGTGCGGCCAACCCTGCTGCAGTTCCATGGCGACGAGGACGATGCCTTCTGCCGCAGTTTCAACCTGCCCTATCTGAAGGCCATCGCCATGGGCGGGCGCGCCGATGTCACCGCGCGCGGACTGCAGCAGATGTACCCGCATGCGGCCGGCTTCCTGTTCGACAGCCATGTCGCCGGTGGCAGTGGCGGCACCGGGGTGGCGTTCGACTGGTCGCAGATTCCACCGGGTGTGCACCGCCCATATCTGTTGGCCGGTGGCATCAAGCCGGACAACGTGCATGACGCCATCCTGGCAACACTGCCCTGGGGGGTGGATGTGTCCAGCGGCATCGAATCCGCGCCGGGCCTGAAGGACGGCTACAAGATGCGCCAGTTCGTCGAGGAAGTGCGGCGCGCCGATGCTGCCGGCGAGGCTGAACAGGCAGTTTGAGTGTGCTGTCGATATTTTGACACCCGACCGCTGGGGCAATCCCTTATGATGCGGACAAGGGTGGATATACAGCTGCGCGGAATGCAGCTGCGCGGTGACAACCGCAGTCCGCCGGGGACCACAGGGAAAGGAGTGCATGGCGGAATTTCTGGAAGTAGCGCTGTCGTTTCCGACGCTGCCTTACAGCGTGGTGCTGTGTTTTGCGGTCATCTACTGGATGCTTGCCGCCACCGGCATTGTTGACGACGGTGGTATCGGCAGTGGCGATGGCGCCGATTTCCATAGCGGGGAAGACGGTGCCACCGGCCTGGCTGGCATGTTTGCGCGTATCGGCCTGGGTGGCGCGCCCACCATGCTGGTTGTATTGCTGCTGGCCTTTTTCGGCTGGAGCTTCACCTATCTGACCCAACTTTTTTTCCTGCAGTCCCTGCCGCCTGTGCTGCGCTGGGGCATTGGTGCCGGCGTGGCGATCGCCGCACTCATCCCGGGTGCGATTGTTTCTTCCTGGGTGCTGCGCCCGATCCGGCGGCTGTTCATGCGGCTACGGCCGGTGGCGCAGGAATCGATCCTGGGCAAGAGCGGGCAGGTGACATCGCCGGAAGTCACCGACCTGCTCGGCTATGCCAGCGTCGATGACGGTGGCGCTGGCCTGATCCTGCAGGTGCGGGCGCGCCCCGGTGCGCGCTACCTGCGCGGGGAGCGCGTGCGGCTGGTCCAGTACCTGCCACAACAGAATCATTACCTGGTGGTCGGCGAAGCCGAACTGCCGGCATTGGATGCGTCACTTTCCCAGCTTTCACGCGACAAGGAGATCAACTGATGGATTTGGCTTCGCTGGCACCGCTTGTCATAGGTGTGGGCATTCTGGTGGTGTTTCTGCTGGGCCTTGCCGGCCTGTTCAAGGCCTTCTACAAGAAGGTGGACCAGGGCACCGCGTTGATCGTCAACGACATGAGCTCGCAGCCCAAGGTGCATTTCACCGGTGCACTGATCGTGCCGGTGCTGTACCGCGCCGAGCTGATGAAGATCAGCCTGATCACCCTGCAGGTGGATCGCCGTGGCAAGGAAGGCCTGATCTGCCGCGACAACATGCGTGCGGACATCACCGTGGCCTTCTACCTGCGCGTCAACGAAACCCAGGCCGACGTGCTGCGCGTGGCCAAGGCCATCGGTGCCGATCGTGCATCGGACAAGAACGCAGTGGACGAACTGTTCAATGCCAAGTTCTCCGAAGCGCTGAAGACGGTGGGCAAGAAGTTCGATTTCACCCAGCTGTTCGAGAAGCGGCAGGAGTTCCGCGACGAGATCATCGCGGTGATCGGCAACGACCTCAACGGCTATGCGCTGGAAGACGTGGCCATCGATTACCTGGAACAGACGCCAAAGAACCTGCTGGACCCCAGCAACATCCTCGACGCCGAAGGCATCCGCAAGATCACCGAGCTGACCGCCGCGCAGAACGTGATCACCAACGAGCTGGCGCAGAACGAGCGCCTGGCCATCACCAAGAAGAATGTCGAGGCCACGGAGGCCACCCTGGCGCTGGAGCGCCAGCAGGCCGAGGCCGAGGCACGGCAGAAGCGTGAAGTGGAGACCATCCGTGCCCGCGAGCAAGCCGAGACCCTCAAGGTGCAGGAAGAACAGCGCCAGCTGTCCGAGAACGCACGTATTGAAGCGCAGCAGCTGATCGACATCCGCGACCAGAACCGCCTGCGAGAGGTGGAAGTGGCCGAGCAGAACCGCCAGCGCGCTGTCGCCATCGAAGTGGAACGTGTTGCCCGCGCACGCCAGCTGGAGCAGGTCACCACCGACCGCGAGGTGCAGCTGCAGGGCGTGGAGCGTGACAAGGTGGTCGAGCAGGGCAAGATGGACGTGGCCAACATCACCCGCGAACGCATCTCCATCGACAAGACCGTGGCGCAGGAAGAAGAACGCATCAAGGAAGTGCGGCAGGTGTCCGAAGCTGATCGCCTGAAGCAGGTAGCCATCCTCGAGGCCGAGGCCGAGGCACAGGAAGCCCTGCTCAAGCAGGTCAAGGAGGCCGAGGCGGCCGAGGCTGCCGCCAAGCACCGGGCGGTGGAGATCACCACGCTGGCGCAGGCCGAGTTCGATGCGGCCGGCAAGCAGGCCGAAGCCAAGAAGGCGCTGGCCGAAGGTATCCGTGCCGAGCGCGCAGCGCCCGGTCTGGCCGATGCGCAGGTCAAGGAAGCCGGTGCGCTGGCCATCGAGAAGGTCGGCATTGCCGAGGCGCGCGTGGTCGATGCGATGGCCGACGCCAACCTCAAGCAGGGCACGGCCGAAGCCAAGGTGCTGGCCGAGCAGCTGGCCGCACGCGCACAGGGTGAAGAGCAGATGGGCCGCGCCAAGGCCACCGCCACCGAAACCCTGGGCGTAGCCGAAGCCTCGGTGATCGAGAAGAAGCTGTTTGCCGAAGCCGATGGTCTGACCCGCAAGTTCCAGGCGATCGACTCGCTGGGCGATACCGCGCGCGGTCACGAAGAGTTCCGCATGACCTTGGATACGGGCCTCAAGCAGGCCCTGGCCACGCTGGAGGCCGGCAAGGAAATATCCAAGGAGAACGCCGAAGTCATCGCCAGCGCATTGCGCAATGCCGACATCGACATGGTTGGCGGCGACGGAGGCATGTTCGAGAACCTGGTCAAGGCGATGTCGCTGGGCCGCTCGATCGAAGGCCTCACCGACAAGAGCCCGATCGTGCAGGACCTGATGCAGCGTTACCTGGGCGTGGACATGGCCGCACGTGGCAAGCCGGCCCAGCGGCTGGCCGATGACGCGGCGGCAACCGACGCTGGCTGAGTGTGCATGCACCCGTGCGCTGGCGCGCGGGTGCGCTGACGGGGCCGCGCCTGCCTGGCAGCGGCGGCCCGCGTGGATGATGGTGCCCGCTTCGCCACTGGCCGGGTGGGCGCCATGGCAGGGAACAATCGATGGCTGATACCAACGAGGGCGCAAGCCCGCAGGACACCGCGTCCATTGCTGACCAGGCGGTCGCCCAAGGCGGCGCCTACGAGGTGCTGCGCAAGCGCCTGAGTGATCAGGGCGCACGCCTGCGGCAGGTGGTGGAGGCGATGAACCAGCGCCGCCTGCAGGAGTTCGGCGACAGCCGGATGGAGGTGATCGGGCGCTTCCGCATCCGCACCGAGAACAACTGCGTCGGCCGCGACATCGTCCAGGTTGGCGACGACCTGCTGCTGTTCGGCTACAACGTCTTCATCGGCTTGAAGACGCAGACCCGGGTGGAGGATGTGTTCGGGCTCTACCGCATGGTGGAAGGTGCCGAAGGCTACGACGTCACCCCCGTGGACCTGAAGAGCAGCTTCCTGGCGCAGCCGGGCTTCGTCCACGATTTCGCCGAACTCTACGCCTATTACAAGCATGCCCGCCTGCTGCAGTTGATCGTGCGCGACGGCAAGCTGCTGGCCGCGTTCCAGATCGGCGAACGCAGCAGCGATGTGCGGGTGTTCCGCTGGGCAATGGCGCCCGGTGGCGAACTGACCTATATCGACGCGCGTGGTGAACGCGATATCGCTCTGCCGCCACCGTTCGACTTCGAGTGGACGCGGGCTGGCCGCGACATGCTGGTCAGTGGCCGCTTCCCGCACTTGAACATCCTGGACACCATCTTCGTCGAGACCACCGGCGGTGATCTCACCATCAAGGTCGAGAACAACACCGAGACCGGGCAGGGCGTATACAGCGAGCCGGTCGAGGACAGTACCCAGTCGGTGGATGACGCCACCATCGATTTCGCCCAGGTGGGTTCGCTGATCCTGCTCAAGATCCAGCCTTACCGCGAGGACACCTGGCGCGGCCTGATCTACAACACGCTGACCGGCAAGGTGGTACGCAACGACGCCATCGTGCAGGCTTGCGTGCAGCTGCCCGACGACCACGGCATCATCTTCCCCGGCGGCTACTACCTGCAAAGCGGCGAGCACAAGGCGTTCGACGCCTCGATGCAGGGGATGAAGTACAAGCGCTCGATCCGCTCGCCCAACGGCGAGGACATGCTGTACATCTTCTACGAGCGTGAGGCCGGCAAATCGGCGCTGTTCGTCTACAACAGCATCCAGCGTGCCCTGCAGAATCCGGTGTTCGGGCTGGGCTACGCCTTCCTGCGCGATGGTCGCATGGTGCTGTTCAATGCCGAGAACGAGGAGCCCACCCGCATCCACCCGATGCAGGTCTGGCAGACCCCGTTCAGCAGCGACGAATTTGCGGCCCACCGCCCGGCCGGCACCAGTTTCATGGCCCGCATCGGCAATGCCGAGCTGGTGCGAGGCATCTCCAACCTGCTGGACCTGGGGCGCGAGATCGACAGCCGCGAAGTTTCGCTGGCGCGTTACGAACTGCTCACCCATAACGCCCGCCGCCTGTTTGATGCCCACCACTGGCTGGACGACGCCAACTGCGACGGCGCCGCCACGCTGCTGCGCGAGATCAGTGCCACCGGCGAGTCGATGCTCGACGAGTACGAGAAGGTCGAGAGCATTCGCAAGCAGTCGGCGCAGGCGATGGCGGAGGTCACTGCCCAGCACAAGACCCTGCTTGGCCGCCTGCAGCCGCAGAATTGGTCGAAGATTGGTGAGTTCGTTGACAGCCTTGGCGAGATTGGCAAGCTGCGCGGACGGCTGCTGACCGTACGTGACTTCCGTTATGTGGACGTTGCCGCCATCGATGCGATGAATGCGTCGTTGCAGGAGGCGCATGATCGCGTAGGTGCGGCGGCGGGTGAGTTCCTGGGCGGCGACAAGGCCTTGCAGCCGTTCAACGAGCGCCTGCAGGAGCTGGATGCCACCGCGCAGGTAGCGCAGACCGCCAGGCAGCTGTCCGAGCAGATCGCGCAGATGCAGACGATGTCGGCCGAGTTGGACATGTTGTCCGAGCTGATGGCCAGCCTGAAGGTGGACGACGCCGCGCAGCGCACGCGCGTGGTGGAGGCCATTTCCGGCATCTACGCCAAGCTCAACCAGGCGCGCGCGCGCGCCGACCAGCGCCGCCGCTCGCTGGGTTCGGCCGAGGCCGTGGCACAGTTCGGCGCACAGTTCTCCTTGTTCAGCCAGGCCATCACCAGCGCATTGGGGCTGGCCACGGACCCGGAGCGGGCTGACGAACAGCTGTCGCGCCTGATGGTGCAGCTGGAGGAACTGGAGAGCCAGTTCGGTGAGCATGAGCAGTTCCTGGGCGACATCCTCAGCAAGCGTGAGGAACTGCTGGACACCTTCGAGTCGCACAAGCAGACCCTGCTGGATGCGCGCCAGCGCAAGGCGCAATCGGTACTGGACGCGGCCAATCGCATCCTCGACGGCCTGGCCAAGCGCACCGAGCGTTTCACCACCGTTGATGAGCTCAATGCATTCTTCGCCGGTGATCCGCTGATCCTGAAATTGCGTGAGCTGGCCGAGCGCCTGCGCGGGTACAAGGACAGCGTCAAGGCCGATGACGTGGAAGCGCGCCTGAAGGGCGTGCGTGACCAGGCGGTGCGGGCACTGCGCGATCGCACGGATCTGTTCGAGGGCGGCGGCAATGTCATCCGTCTGGGCCGGCACCGCTTCAGCGTCAACACCCAGCCGCTGGACCTGACCATCCTGCCGCGCGGCGATGGCCTGGCCGTGCACCTCACCGGCACCGACTACTACGAAACCATCGTGGACCCGGAACTGGAGGCGCTGCGCGCCTACTGGCCGGTGACGCTGGATTCGGAATCACCCTCGCTCTACCGCGGCGAGTACCTCGCGGGCCTGCTGCTGGATGCGGCCATCAACAACCGCGATGGTCTGAGCGTTGAGCTGCTGCTGCGCGAGGCCGCGCAGCCCGAAGCGCTGGCCAAGCGGGTGCGCGATTTCGCCGCGCCACGCTATCGCGAAGGCTATGAGAAGGGCATCCATGATCACGATGCCAGCCTGATCCTGCAGGCGCTGTTGCCGCTGTACCAGGCCGCCGGTTCGCTGGTGCATGCGGCCGCGCCGCGTGCCCTGGCGTTGTTGTTCTGGGGGCGCGAAAGCAAGCACGAGAACGTCAGCCAGTGGGTGGAGCGTGCCGCCGGTGCCTTCGCCATCGCCCAGCTGTTCAATGTGCGCGATGGGCTGGAGGCCTTGCGCGACGAGATCGCCTTGGCGCTGGCCGAATTCCAGCAGGCGCATGCACTGCCCTTCGACAGCGGCGTGCCGGCGTTGGCGGCGGAGTACCTGCTGGCCGAGCTGGCCAATGGCGAGCCGACCTTTGCATTCAGTGGCTATGCGCGGCAGCTGCTGAACGGTTTGCGCGAGCAGTTGCAGGCGGCCGGCCAGGCCGATGCGTTCGATCGCAGCCTGCAGCGTCTGTCCAAGCGCCTGGCCCTGCAATGGGCGCAGGCCGTGCAGTGGTTGCAAGCGATGTGTGGGCAGGACAAGTACGCCGCCATGGCCGGCTATGTGCCGGAAGCGGCAGCCATGTTGCTGGGCGAGCGCGCCCTGCGCAGCCAGGTGCGCGAGGTGACCCTGATCGCCGATATCGGCGGCCTGCTGGGCGAGCATGCCCGCATCCGCCAGGGCCATCTGCAACTGGCGGTGGATGACTTCCTGCAGCGTTGGCAATCCCATCGGCGCCAGTTCCAGCCTGGCTTCGAGCAATATCAGGCATTGCGCCAACGCATCAGTGCGCGTGAGCGCGAAGCGCTGCGCCTGAACGAGTTCCAGGCCCGGCCGCTGAGTTCCTTTGTTCGCAACAAGCTGATCAACGACGTCTACCTGCCGATCATCGGTGACAACCTCGCCAAGCAGATGGGCACGGTGGGCGAGAACAAGCGCAGCGACCTGATGGGCCTGCTGATGATGATCAGCCCGCCCGGCTACGGCAAAACCACGCTGATGGAATACGTGGCCAACCGCCTGGGCTTGGTCTTCATGAAGATCAATGGTCCGGCGCTGGGTCACGAAGTGCGCTCGCTGGATCCGGAGCAGGCACCGGATGCCACCTCGCGGCAGGAGCTGCACAAGCTCAACCTGGCGCTGGAGATGGGCAACAACACCATGCTGTATGTCGACGACATCCAGCACACCCATCCCGAATTCCTGCAGAAGTTCATCTCGCTGTGCGATGGCACCCGCCGCATCGAAGGCGTATGGAAAGGCCGCACCAAGACCTATGACCTGCGCGGCAAGAAGTTCTGCGTGGTGATGGCCGGCAACCCGTATACCGAGTCCGGCGAGGTGTTCAAGGTGCCGGACATGCTGGCCAACCGTGCCGACATCTACAACCTGGGCGATGTGCTGGGCGGCATGGAAGAGGCGTTCAAGCTCAGCTATATCGAAAACAGCCTGACCTCCAGCCAGGTCCTGGCGCCGATGGCCACCCGCGACCTGGACGACCTTTATCTGCTGGTCGACAAGGCCAATGGCAAGGAGGTATCCACCAATGCGCTCAGCCATGCGTACAGCGGAGCGGAGATCAACGAGATCGTCGCCACCCTGCAGCGGCTGATGCAGGTGCGCGAAGTGGTTTACCGGGTCAACCAGCAATACATCGCCAGCGCCGCGCAGGCCGACAAGTACCGCGTCGAGCCGCCGTTCCGCCTGCAGGGCAGCTACCGCAACATGAACAAGCTGTCGGAGACAATCTCGCCGGTGATGAATGCCGCCGAGCTGCAGCAGCTGATCTCCGATCATTACCTGGGTGAGTCGCAGCTGCTGACCAGCGGTTCGGAAGAGAACCTGCTCAAGCTGGGCGAGTTGCGGGGCGTGCTGGACGCGCAGCAGCTGGCGCGCTGGGAGCAGATCAAACACGACTTCATGCGTGACAAGGCGATGGGCGGTGACGATGCCGACACCGGCGCACGGGTGGTGGCGCAGCTGGCCGATATCGCCAGCGGCCTGCAGGGCCTGCGCAGTGAGGAGCCCGCGCAGGGGGCGACAACCGCGCCTGCGCCGGAAGCGCCGTGGGCGCAGATCGTGAGCTTGCTGCAGGCGGTAGCCGAACGGCCCGCTGCCGTGCTGCAGGCGCCTGCAGCGGAGGCCAGCGCGCCGCCGCCAGCAGCACCCGTACAGGATCTGGCACCGTTGCTGCAGGCATTGGTCGCTGCGCAGCAACGGCAGGGGCAGGTGGGTGATGCGCTGTCGGCACTCGCAGCGCAACTGCAGGAATGGCTGTCCAAGGAGGGCACCACGGCCAAGGCCGTACCGCGTGCGCGGCGGGCGCGGACGCCAGAAGAAAAGGCGCTGGATGAGGCCTTGATGCGTCACTTCTATGGCGGCAGCATCGTGGTGCCCGGGCAGCAGGGTAGCCGTGGCAAGGACGCACCTGACGATGCCTGATCCGCTGCTGCCCCCGCCGCCTGTGCCGGCCTTGCCCAGCACCGATGCGCTGGCGGTGGCCAGCTATGGCGGCGAGCTGCTGGCGGCGGTGGAGCGTTTGATCGGCCCGTCAGCGAAGGCGGGTGCGGCCGCGGCTCTGGTGGCGGAAATGGACAATATCCGCTTGGCCCTGCAAGCCCATGACGGCACCCGGATCCGGCGCGCGGTGGGTTTATGGGGGCGGCTGCTGGGGCGTGACGTGGAGGCGCAGCTGCAGGCCGAGCAACTGGCCGGGCAATTGGATGTCTGCCTGCTGCGCGCCGATGACGGCATGCAGGTGCTGCAGCGGGAGCTTGAATGGCATCAGCAGCAGTGGATGCGGGTAGATGCAGCGGTGGCGGCAATCGATGCCTGGGCTGCCGCCGCCGAGGCGCAGGCACATCCCGCCGAACCTGTCGCGCAGGCCGCACTGCAGCGGCGTGTGCACCATCTGCGCGGTCTGGCACGGCTGCGCCAGACCGAGGCCGATCAGCTGCGGCTGTTGCATGCCCAGGGCGCGGAACTGATCGAGCGTTACCAACGGATCCGCGACGTGCTGCTGCCGCTGTGGCGGCAGCAGGCCTTGGCGCAACGCAGCGCAGGCATGCCGGCAGAGCTGGCGCAGGCAGCTGACGCACAGGCGCGCATAGTCGACGAAGTAACGGCCATGCAGGCTAGACTGCGGTGAGTAGCCGCCCCGCAACTGATTGCTCGCGCGCCGCGTCGCGCTTCTTGCTCAAGGAGAACAGCTGATGACCCAGGACACCTTGCCACTGCCGGCCGGCCCTTCCGCAGACGTGGATGCCACCACCCTGGTGGCACTGGGGCTGACCGAGGCCGATCGCCCGCAGATCGCGCAGATCGTGCGTACGCTGGACGACATCACCCCGGGCAACCTGCACGTGTTCGGCCGCGAGGCGGCGGGCAAGAGCGCGGCGTTTTCGAGTCAGCTGCTCGATCATGTGCGCAACCGCGACCTTGACGCGTCCGGCGACAAGCTGGGCGAGGTAGTACGCATTGCCCGCTCGCTGAAGCTGGAGGGTTTGAACGAGCGTTCCAAGGTGCCGGTGATCGGTGGCCTGATCGACCGCATGCGCGCCTCCAAGGGCGAGCTGGTGCAGAAATTCAGCGATACCAACCAGCAGATCGAGCAGTTGATGCGTGACGTGGGCGCGCAGCAGGCACTGATGGGCCAGCGGGTCGGCGAGTTCGACCGCATGCACGTCATCGTGCGCGACGAGCGACAGAGCCTGGGGCTGCATATTGCCGCCGGCAAGCAGCGGCTGGCCGAGCTCAACAACGAGCTGCAGGGGCTGGTCGGGCAGGAAGACCCGCAGTCGCGCATCCGCCGCGGCGAGATCGACAATGCCATCCGCCTGCTCGACAAGCGGGTAGGCGACCTGACGGTGATGCAGCACGCTGCCGATCAGTCGCTGCCGATGATCCGGCTGATCCAGGCCAATGCCATCCAGCTGATCGAAAAATTCAATGCGGTGCGCGACATCACCATTCCGTCGTGGAAGCGCCAGTTCGCCATCCAGCTGTCGCTGGGTGAGCAGAAGAACGCGGTGGAGCTGTCCAATGCCATCGACGATGCCACCAATGAGCTGATGCGGCGCAACGCCGACCTGATGCGGCAGACCTCGGTGGAAACGGCCAAGGCCAACCAACGGGCGGTGATCGACGTGGCGACCTTGCGGCATGTGCATGAGCAGCTGATCGCCACGGTGGAGGAGGTGCGCAACATCCACCGCGAAGGCATGCAGCAACGCCAGCAGGCCGAGGTGGAGCTGGCACGCCTGCGCGAGGACGTGCAGCAGCGTTTGGCCTTGCCGACGCAGGGCAGCGCGGCATAGGATTCACGAAACCGTCGATGCACCAGATACAACGGACCGGTGCTGTTACCCTCTCCCTTTGCCGCAGGCAAGGGGAGGGTTGGGGAGGGGTAGGCTTTCAGGCTTTCACGGCAATGCCGCCCTACCGGGCCAGCTGCTTCTCCAGCCAGCCGGCAAGCATGCCCACCCGCGGATCTTCGCGGCCACCGGCTGTGCACAGTGCCCAACAGCCCTCGGTATCCACGAAGTCCCATGGCGCGATCAGGCGGCCGTTGACCAGATCCTCCGCCACCAGCGGCTCCGGTGCGATGGCAATGCCCAGCCCGGCCACGGCGGCTTCAAGCTGGTAGTACAGGTGCTCGAAACCGGTGCCATAGCGCAGCGCGCCGGTATCAATGCCATTGAGCGCGGCCCAGGTCGGCCAGGCCTGCGGGCGCGAGCGGGTGTGCAGCAGTTCGTGGTCCAGCAAGGCCTCGGCCGGTTGATGGGCCAGCACGTGTGCGCCCTTGAGCGAGGGGCTGAACACCGGGCCGATCCGCTCGGTGGCCAATACGTGCACCTGCCAGCCGCTGGGCCAGGGCGCCTGTCCCAGCAGCAGGGCGGCATCCAGCCCGTCCAGGCGTGGGGTGAAGTCGCCGTCCTGGGCGGCCAGGTGCAGGGTCAGGCCGGGCAGGTCACGCTGCAGGTCCTGCAGCCGCGGGATCACCCAGCGGGCGAGCAGGCTGCCCGGGCAGCCCAGCACGAAGGCCTCGTTGCGGGTCGGGCGGCGCAAGGCAGCCACGCAATCGCGCAGCTGCGAGAACGCACCGGAGCAGGCTTCCAGCAGACGGTGGCCGGCCCCATTCGGGCGGATGCCACGGCCTTCGCGCTCGAACAGGCTCAGCCCCAGCTCCTCTTCCAGCAGCCGCAGTTGGCGGCTGATCGCGCCATGGGTAACGTGCAGCTCGGCGGCGGCCAGGCTGACGCTGCGCAGGCGGGCGGCGGCCTCGAAAGCACGCAAGGCGTTGAGCGAGGGCAGGGTGCTGGCATCTTTCATGTGAGTTTTTCTAACACATCGCCGAGCAATAATCGATATTCAAGGGGTGTGGTGCCGCGTTAGATTGCAGGCCTGTTCCTCTGCCGTGACTGCCATGACCGCCTCGCCGATTGCCGACTTCCACGCCTATCCGGATGCCCACGGGCACTTTGGCCGCTATGGCGGCAGCTTTGTGGCGGAAACCCTGGTTGGCCCGCTGCAGGAATTGGCGGCTGCCTACGATCAGGCGCGGGTGGATCCGGCCTTCATCGCCGCCTACGACAAGGACCTGAAGCACTACGTCGGCCGCCCCAGCCCGATCTACCACGCCGAGCGGTTGAGCCGGGAAGTGGGCGGTGCGCAGATCCTGCTCAAGCGCGAGGACCTGAACCACACCGGCGCGCACAAGGTGAACAACACCATCGGCCAGGCCATGCTGGCTGCGCGCATGGGCAAGACCCGCATCATCGCCGAGACCGGCGCCGGCCAGCACGGCGTGGCCTCGGCCACGGTCGCCGCGCGCCTGGGCCTGGAGTGCGTGGTCTACATGGGCGCCACCGATATCGAGCGGCAGAAGATCAACGTCTATCGCATGAAACTGCTGGGGGCCACGGTGGTGCCGGTGCACAGCGGCTCGGCCACGCTCAAGGACGCGCTCAATGAAGCGATGCGCGATTGGGTCACCAATGTGCGCGACACCTTCTACATCATCGGCACCGTGGCCGGCCCGGACCCGTACCCGCGCATGGTGCGCGACTTCAATGCCATCGTCGGCCGCGAAGCGCGCGCGCAGATGCTAGAGGATTACGGCCGCCTGCCCGATGCCATCACCGCCTGCGTTGGCGGTGGTTCCAATGCCATCGGCCTGTTCCACGCCTTCCTCAACGACAGCAGCGTGAAGATCTACGGTGCCGAGGCTGCCGGTGACGGCATCCACAGTGGCCGGCATGCGGCGTCGATCTCGGCGGGGCGCCCCGGCGTGTTGCATGGCAACCGCACCTATGTACTGTGCGATGACGATGGCCAGATCATCGAAACCCACTCCATTTCCGCCGGCCTGGATTACCCAGGCGTCGGCCCGGAGCATGCGTTCCTGTCCGATAGCGGCCGCGCCCAGTACGTCGGCATCACCGACGAAGAAGCGCTGGCGGCCTTCCACCGCCTGACCCGTACCGAAGGCATCCTGCCGGCGCTGGAATCCAGCCATGCGGTGGCGCAGGCGATCAAGCTGGCCCGCGAGCTGCCCAAGGACGCGCTGGTGCTGTGCAACCTGTCCGGTCGTGGCGACAAGGACGTCCACACCATCGCCGCGCGCGAAGGGCTGGTGCTGTGAGGGCCCGCGTGTTGCTGCGCGCGCCGCTGCTCGTCGGTCTGGCCGCCGCACTGGCGGCGTGTGCGCCTGCTGAGGCTCCGCCGCAGGCGGCGGCATCCGCGGCTCCGGTCGCGGCCACGCCGTCGGCGTCGCCGTCGCAGGCTGCGAAAGCTGCGCCGGTTGCAGTGGCTGCAGCGGCTGCCGATCTGGCCCAGGTCGGCGGGCTGCGCATTGGCGCCGCTTTCGGCAAGGCCCCCGGCGACAAGACTTTCGTCTCGGCAGGCATGCGCGAGGTGATGGAAGGCGATTGCGAGTACTACGACCAGGGCACGCTGCCGCAGGGCATGTCGATGATGGTGATCGCCGACCGCATCGCCCGCTTCGAGGTGGATGCGGTGGATGACCCCGGCCAGCGCGTCACCGCGCCGCCAGCGGGCGCGCCGGTCCTGCCGTATGGCCTGTGGGTGGGCATGACC
The DNA here is from genome assembly GCF_002477705.1 of Stenotrophomonas sp. UBA7606. Taxonomy (NCBI): domain Bacteria; kingdom Pseudomonadati; phylum Pseudomonadota; class Gammaproteobacteria; order Lysobacterales; family Lysobacteraceae; genus Stenotrophomonas; species Stenotrophomonas sp. UBA7606. The sequence continues at coordinate 17,141 of NZ_DLJW01000073.1, forward strand.
GTGGCCGAGGCCAAGCAGCGCTTGCCGGCCGGTGTGGTCACCACGCCGCACGCCTATAACGCGCCGGACGGGGACTACGTTACCTGGACCGACAAGGCTGCCAAGCTGGCCCTGCGCCTGGAAACACTCAATGGTCTGGTCACCTCCGTTTACTGGGGCCAGCCTGATGCGGTTGAACTGATTGAAGGATGTGCCTGAGATGGCTGTGAGCCGAATTGACGACTGCTTTGCCCGTCTGCGTGCCGATGGCCGCAAGGCGCTGATTCCGTTCATCACCGCCGGTGATCCGTCGCTGGAAGCGACCGTGCCGGTGATGCATGCACTGGTCCAGGCCGGCGCCGATGTGATCGAGCTGGGCGTGCCGTTCTCCGACCCGATGGCCGACGGCCCCACCATCCAGCGCAGCTCCGAGCATGCGCTGGCACGCGGGGCAGGGCGGCAATACGTGCTGGACACGGTGGCGCGCTTCCGCCAGACCGATACGACTACCCCGGTGGTGCTGATGGGGTATCTCAATCCGGTTGAGATCCGCGGTTATCAGCGCTATGCCGAAGAGGCGGTGGCAGCCGGTGTGGACGGCATCCTGCTGGTGGACCTGCCGCCGGAAGAGGCCGAGGAGCCGCGCGCTGTATTCAGCCAGGCGGGCCTGGCTCTGATTCTGCTGGCTTCGCCGACCAGCAGTGCTGCGCGTCTGGACAGCCTGTGCCAGGCCGCCCAGGGCTATCTGTACTACGTCAGCTTTGCCGGGGTGACCGGTGCCTCCGAGCGGCTGGACAGTGCTGCCGCCAGCGAGCGCCTGCGCCTGCTGCGCAGCCGCTCCAGTGCGCCGGTGGTGGCCGGTTTCGGCATCAAGGACGCCGTCAGCGCGGCCGCCATGGCGGTGGATGCCGACGGCGTGGTGGTTGGTAGTGCGCTGGTGTCCATGCTGGCCGAGGCGGCCGATCCGGCGGCGGCGGCTGCCGGGTTCCTCGAGCCGCTGCGTGAAGCGCTGGATCGCTGAGTAGCGTCACCTGTAGTGCCGAGCCATGCTCGGCAGCGGCATTCCCGGTAGAGCTCCTTGCCGAGCATGGCTCGGCACTACCGGGCAGGGCAGGCAAACATACGCGGCAGTAGGGCTTTGGCCGCAGCCAGTGCTGCGCCTTGGTCGCAGTGGTGAGCTAGACTGTGGGCCCTGTCGTGGCCGCAAGGCCACCCTGAACGGAACTGTCATCCCGCATGAGTTGGCTCAGCAAGTTGATGCCGTCCGGCATCCGTACCGACAATACGCCCTCCAAAAAACGCAGCGTCCCCGAGGGGCTGTGGGAAAAATGCTCCAGCTGCGGCGCGGCCCTGTACCGCCCGGAGCTGGAAGAAAACCTGGAGGTCTGCCCCAAGTGCGGCCACCATATGGCCATCCGTGCGCGTGCGCGCCTGGCCTCGCTGTTCGACGTGGACAGCACCACCGAGATCGCCGCCCGCCTGGGCCCGACCGACGTGCTCAAGTTCAAGGACCAGAAGAAGTACGGCGAGCGCATCAAGGCCAGCCAGAAGAACACCGGTGAGTACGATGCGCTGGTGGCGATGCGCGGCCTGCTGAAGGGGCGCCCGTTGGTGGCTTCCTCGTTCGATTTCGCCTTCATGGGCGGGTCGATGGGCTCGGTGGTCGGTGAGCGTTTCTCGCTGGCCGCTGAAACCGCGCTGGAGATCGGCTCGCCCTATGTCTGCTTCTCCGCTTCCGGCGGTGCGCGCATGCAGGAAGGCCTGTTTTCGCTGATGCAGATGGCCAAGACCTCGGCCGCGCTGGCCAAGCTGCGCGAAGCCGGCCTGCCTTACATCTCGGTGCTGACCCATCCCACCACCGGTGGCGTGTCGGCCTCGTTCGCGATGCTGGGTGATATCAACATCGCCGAGCCGCAGGCACTGATCGGCTTTGCCGGCCCGCGCGTGATCGAGCAGACCGTGCGTGAAAAGCTGCCGGAAGGCTTCCAGCGTTCGGAGTTCCTGCTTGAGCACGGCGCCATCGACCAGATCTGCGACCGCCGCGAAATGCGTGACCGCCTGGCCGACCTGCTGGCCATGCTGACCAACCAACCCCAAGCTGACAAGGACGTGGCAGCCTGATGAGCAATCGCAAGTATTTTGGTACCGACGGCATCCGTGGCCGTGTCGGCAAGGGCGTCATTTCCGCTGATTTCGTGCTGCGCGTGGGTAACGCGCTGGGTCGGGTGCTGGTACAGCGCAGTGGCGGTGGCCATCCGACCGTGGTGATCGGCAAGGACACCCGCATCTCCGGCTATATGTTCGAGTCGGCGCTGGAGGCGGGTCTGGTCGCTGCCGGTGCCAATGTACAGTTGCTCGGCCCGATGCCGACCCCGGCGGTGGCCTTCCTGGCGCACACCCTGGGTGCGGACGCCGGCATCGTCATCAGTGCCTCGCATAACCCGCACCATGACAACGGCATCAAGTTCTTCTCCGCCGAAGGCGAGAAGCTGGATGACGCGACCGAGGAGGCGCTGGAAGCCGCAATGGACCAGCCCTTTGCCACGGTTGAATCCGAGCAGTTGGGCAAGGCCATGCGCGCGCGTGACGCGGTGGGCCGTTATATCGAGTTCTGCAAGGCCAGTGTGCCGCGCAATTTCTACCTGCGCGGGCTCAAGGTGGTGCTGGACTGTGCCCATGGCGCCACCTACCACATCGCGCCGCTGTTGTTCCGCGAACTGGGGGCGGAGGTGATCGCGATCGGTGCCGAGCCCAATGGCGTCAATATCAATGACGGAGTGGGTTCCACCCATATCGACAATCTCGCCCGCAAGGTTGTGGAAGTGGGGGCTGACATGGGCATCGCCTTCGACGGCGATGGCGACCGTGTGTTGATGGTGGATGACACCGGCGCAGCGGTGGATGGCGATGGCCTGCTCTACATCCTGGCCAAGGCCTGGCAGGCCAACGGCCGCCTGCGTGGTCCGGTGGTGGGCACCTTGATGACCAATTATGGGCTGGAGCAGGCGCTGGAGCGCCAGGGCATTCCGTTCGTACGTGCCAATGTGGGTGACCGCTACGTGCACCAGGCCCTGGTCGAAGGCAAGGGTGTGCTGGGCGGCGAAGCCTCCGGCCACATCCTGTGCCTGGACCGGGCAACCACCGGTGATGCCATCGTCAGTGCCCTGCAGGTGCTGGAGGTGCTGGGCAAGGCCGGCCAGAGCCTGCGTCAGGCGGGCGAGGGCCTGGTCATGGTGCCGCAGAAAACCATCAATGTGCGGCTGGAAAGCGGCGCGCGTGAAGTGGTCAAGAGTGCGCCGGTACAGGCTGCGCTGGCCACGGCGCAGGCCGCGGTGGCGGGTCGTGGACGGGCCTTCCTGCGCCCCTCCGGCACCGAGCCGGTGGTGCGGGTCACGGTCGAGGCCGACGAGGCCGGGCTGATGGCTGCCACCCTCGAAGCGCTGGCCGACGCCGTCCGTTCTGCTGCCGCACAGGTTTGAGCTGGATCATGGTGGTGTACCCGGGGTGTCGGTTCCAATGGCCGGCACCCCGTTCCCTTCTCTGGAGTAGTTGAATGAGTTCCCGTATTCCCACCCTCGACATCACCCGCTTCGATACCGACCGTGAGGCCTTCGTGGCTGAGCTGGGCGCGGCCTATCGCGAGTGGGGTTTCGCGGGCATTCGCAACCATGGCATCCCCCAGGCCGACATTGATGCCGCGTATGACGTCTTCAAGGCGTTCTTCGCACTGCCGGATGAGGTGAAGAAGCAGTACCACGTGGCCGGTGGCGGTGGCGCCCGCGGCTACACGCCGTTCGGTGTGGAGACTGCCAAGGGTTCCAAGCACTTCGATCTGAAGGAGTTCTGGCATATCGGCCGGGAGATCCCGGACGATTCCAAGTACCGCGAGGTGATGCCGCCGAACCTGTGGCCGAGCGAGGTGCCGGGCTTCAAGGAGCACGGTTACGGCCTGTACCAGAAGCTGGACCAGTTGGGTTCGCGCGTGCTGTCGGCGCTGGCCCTGCACATCGGCCTGCCGGAGGCGTTCTTTGCCGACAAGACCAACAATGGCAACTCGATCCTGCGCCCGATCCATTACCCGCCGATCACCACCGACGACATCCCCAATGTGCGCGCCGGTGCCCATGGCGACATCAACTTCATCACCTTGCTGGTTGGTGCCAGTGCCGCCGGCCTGGAAGTGCAGTCGCACGAAGGCGAGTGGGTGCCGTTCACCTCCGACGCCGACACCATCGTGGTCAACATCGGTGACATGCTGCAGCGCCTGACCAACCACGTGTACCCGTCCACCATCCACCGCGTGGTCAATCCCCCGGGTGAACTGGCCCGCCAGCCGCGCTATTCGGTGCCGTTCTTCCTGCACCCGAACCCGGACTTCCTGATCGATGTGCTGCCCTCGTGCATCAGTGCGGAAAACCCGAGCCGTTACCCGCAGGCGATCACCGCCCATGGCTTCCTTGAAGAGCGCCTGCGCGAAATCAAGCTGAAGTAAGCTGCGCCGGCCCTTGGGCTGGGTGTGGCATCGACGCCGTCGTGGCCCTGGGCTGCGGCGGCGTTCGTGCATCTTGTCCCGGCTTGTCCGCGTATTGTCCTGGCAATGTCTGCATATCGGCTATCCTTAGCCATAACTTTTTATCGGGGAGTTGGGCCTGCATGCGTCGCAAGATCGTTGCTGGTAACTGGAAGCTGCACGGCAGTCGTGATTTCGCTACCGAGCTGGTAGGCAAGGTGGCTGCTGGCCTGCCGCTGGAAGGGGTGGATGTGCTGGTGCTGCCGCCGCTGCCCTACCTGGGCGATCTGGTCGAGGATTTCGAGGGTACGGTGCTGGCCTTTGGCGCCCAGGACGTGAGCAGTAACGAGAAGGGTGCTTATACCGGTGAGGTCTCGGCGGCAATGCTGGTGGACGTGGGCGCGACCCATGGTCTGGTAGGGCACTCGGAGCGTCGCCAGTACCACCATGAAAGCAGTGAGCTGGTCGCGCGCAAGTTCGTGGCGGCCAGTCATGCGGGCCTGGTTCCAGTCTTGTGTGTAGGTGAGACGCTGGAGCAGCGCGAGGCTGGCCAGACCGAGCAGGTGATCGCCGCGCAGTTGGCGCCGGTGCTGGAGCTGGCGGGGGTGCAGGCCTTCACCAAGGCGGTGGTGGCCTATGAGCCGGTATGGGCCATTGGCACCGGACGTACCGCCACGCCGGCCCAGGCGCAGGCCGTACATGCGTTCATTCGTGGCGTAGTAGCCAAGGCCGATGCTAGAATCGCCGATTCGTTGCCGCTCCTCTATGGTGGCAGCGTGAAGCCCGACAATGCCGCAGAGCTGTTTTCGCAGCCTGACGTGGATGGCGGGCTGGTAGGCGGCGCATCGCTGGTGGCGGAGGATTTCCTGGCCATTGCGAGGGCAGCAGCCGGTCGCTAACGGGTAATTGTCCGGGACGGATTTCAAATGCTGATGTTGATCCTCAATGTGGTCTATGTGCTGGTGGCGATCGCGATGATCGCGCTGATCCTGATGCAGCGTGGTTCGGGTGCCGCAGCCGGTTCCGGCTTTGGTGCCGGTGCCTCGGGTACGGTGTTCGGTGCGCGTGGTGCCTCCAATTTCCTGTCCAAGAGCACAAAGTGGCTTGCCGTTGTGTTTTTCGGTATCAGCCTGTTCATGGCCTGGTATGCCACCCATGGCGCCCGCCCGACCAACCAGGGTCTGGGCGTGATGTCGCAGGTGGAAGCCCCGGCTGCGGCCCCGGCTGCCACCCCGGCAGGCGAATTGCAGCCGCTGCCGGCCGCTCCGGCCGCCTCGGCCGTGGGTGAAGTGCCGCAGGCAGCCGCCCCGGCAGAAAATATTCCCGTCCAGAGTGAAGAAAAGCCCGCAGAGGGCTCCCAGAAAGACTGAAGACGGTTACAATACGCAGCGCACTGCTGAGCTGGCAGTGCTGACGTAGGCCCAGGTGGCGGAATTGGTAGACGCACTACCTTGAGGTGGTAGCGACGAGAGTCGTAGGGGTTCGAGTCCCCTCTTGGGCACCATTGTTTCATGCGGGTACACGGGTTGCGGCAGCGCCCGTCGTGGCAACTCCCGTCAATCCCCCATGCCTTGGCACCTGCAGGTGTCCCGGGCAGAGGCAAGAGAGAATCGCTGTGCTGGCCGAATATTTGCCGTCTCTGCTGTTTCTGATCGTCGCCACCGGCATCGGCGT